>NZ_CP019225.1:2260352-2300834 GCF_010222815.1 Synechocystis sp. CACIAM 05
ATCCTTTCCGCCAAAGGTGCTGTCAGTCCATATAACTTGCAGGCACTGCCAAAGGGGAGCAAACCAGGTGCCAAGTAGAATCAGACCCTGATGGTCGGAGCGATGAGCGCTGTGAACCACAACATCGAGAAGTAATCCCATGGTATCCACGAGGATTGTACGTTTACGACTACGACCATTGACCTTTTTCCACCGTCATAGCCAGGTTCTTGGCCAGTTCCAGCCCTTTTGAGTGACTGTGAATCTAAACAGCCGGCACTAGGCTGAGTATTTCTTCCAGCTTTGAGCCGAACTTTCTCACGGAAGATACAGTTTAATTTTTTCCAGGTACCGTCTTCGTGCCATTGCTGGAAATAACCATAGACCGTTCGCCATTTAAGAAAATCGTGGGGTATAAGTCGCCAGGCACACCCCGTTCTGAGCATGTAAAAAGCAGAAAGTTTTAGTGGTCAGAAAAAGCCCACCAGCTTACCAGTTGGCAAAAGTTAAGAAATTTTAACTCCCCGTTTTCACTGTAATTATGAGAAGATAATGAAAAATGAGATGATCATGAAAGACCATTATCACTATGGCAACATCATTTGCTTCCCGGGGAGGACTGCTGGCGTCTGGTTTGGCGATCGCCTTTTGGCTGACCGGTTGCGGCACGGCGGAAGTCACGACCTCCAATGCTCCCAGCGAAGAAGTGACAGCAGTAACCACAGAAGTCCAGGGGGAAATAGAGGAGAAAAAGAAGGTTTTAACCACCTTCACCGTCCTGGCCGACATGGCCCAGAATGTTGCTGGAGATAGGCTAGTGGTGGAATCCATCACTCGCATTGGTGCAGAAATCCACGGCTATGAGCCGACTCCCAGTGATATTGTCAAAGCTCAGAACGCAGATTTAATTCTTTACAACGGCATGAACCTAGAGCGTTGGTTCGAGCAATTTTTGGGCAACGTGAAGGATGTGCCCTCTGTGGTGCTAACGGAAGGCATCGAACCGATTCCGATCGCCGACGGCCCCTATACCGATAAGCCCAATCCCCACGCCTGGATGTCGCCCCGTAATGCCCTGGTCTATGTGGAAAATATCCGCCAAGCCTTCGTCGAACTTGACCCGGACAATGCCAAATATTACAACGCCAATGCAGCAGCCTACAGCGAGCAGTTAAAGGCGATCGATCGCCAACTGGGAGCGGATTTGGAACAAGTGCCCGCCAACCAGCGGTTTTTGGTGAGTTGCGAAGGAGCGTTTTCCTATTTGGCCAGAGATTACGGTATGGAGGAGATTTACATGTGGCCAATTAATGCCGAACGGCAATTTACTCCCAAGCAAGTGCAAACCGCGATTGAGGAGGTGAAAACCAATAATGTACCAACAATCTTTTGTGAAAGTACCGTCAACGACAAGGGGCAAAAACAGGTAGCCCAGGCCACTGGCGCTCGCTTTGGCGGCAATCTCTATGTTGACTCCCTTTCCACAGAGGAAGGCCCTGTGCCCACCTTTTTAGATTTGCTGGAATATGATGCCCGGGTGATTGCCAACGGTCTTTTGGCCGGTACCAATGCCCAGCAATGAAAACAACTTTGTGTTTTGACACGTTGAGTTTTTCTGCAATCAACCGGACCTAATCTTGACGATTTACCACTCTCTAAAACCTGAATCCCCCTTTTGCCATGGCAGCCACCCTATCTCGTCTTGATATATCCGTCGATAGCGTCAGTGTTACCTATAACAACGCCCGTTTGGCCCTTTATAACGCCACCTGCACCGTTGAACCCGGCACCATTACCGCCCTGGTGGGGCCCAATGGCAGTGGTAAATCGACTCTGTTCAAATCCATCATGGGGTTTTTGCAACCGAGTCAGGGACGGGTACGCATTGGTGGCTTTTCCGTACAAAAGGCCCAAAAGCAACAGTTGATGGCCTATGTTCCCCAAGCTGATGAGGTGGACTGGAACTTTCCGGTCAGTGTGTTTGATGTGGTGATGATGGGGCGCTATGGCTATATGAATGTGCTACGCATTCCCAGTGCTAAAGACCGTCGCTTGGTGATGGAAAGTCTAGAGCGGGTGGGCATGGTGAAATACCGTGATCGCCAAATTGGGGAACTTTCCGGCGGTCAAAAGAAGCGGGCATTTTTGGCCCGGGCCTTGGCCCAGGAAGGCAAGGTAATTCTGTTAGATGAGCCCTTTACCGGGGTTGATGTGAAAACAGAAAAAGGCATGATTGATTTACTCATGGAACTGCGGGATGAGGGGCACACCATTCTGATTTCTACTCATGATTTGGCCTCCATTTCCACCTTTTGTGACCACACCATTCTGCTCAACCGCACTATTTTGGCCCAGGGTAAAACCGAGGAAACCTTCACCAAAGAAAATTTGGAACTGACTTTTGGTGGGCTACCAATGCTGAGTCTGAATCAGATGTTTGAATCGACAGAGGTAGATGCGTGAATCGGTTAGTGGTGGCCTTTCCCTTTTGGCATTGGTTAGTGGAGCCTTTGCAATATGAATTTTTAATCCGGGCAATTTGGGTGAGCGCCTTTGTGGGGCTAGTGTGTGCGGTGCTCTCTTGCTACATCACCCTCAAAGGTTGGTCCCTGATGGGGGATGCCATTTCCCATGCGGTGGTCCCCGGTGTAGTGCTAGCCTATGCCTTGAATATTCCTTTTGCCATTGGGGCCTTTACCTTTGGCTTTGGGGCAACGGTGGCGATCGGTTACGTCAAGTCTAAAACCCGGTTAAAGGAGGATGCAGTCATTGGCATTGTCTTTACGGGATTTTTTGCCCTTGGATTAGTGTTGGTGACCAAAATTCCGAGCAACGTTGACCTGTTCCATATCCTGTTTGGCAATGTGCTGGGCATTTCTCAACAAGACATCATCCAAACCCTGATTGCTGGCTCCATTACCCTAATCGTGATTTTGTTGCGCCGCAAGGACCTGCTCTTGTTTTGTTTTGATCCAAACCATGCCAAGGCGATCGGTCTACGCACCCAAGTGATGTATTACACGCTGTTGTCGGTTCTGGCCCTCACCATTGTGGCGGCTTTACAAACAGCGGGCATTATTTTAGTAATTTCCATGCTGGTCACTCCAGGATCCATTGGCTATCTGCTCAGCGATCGCTTTGATCATATGCTTTGGTACTCGGTCGTCAGCAGTGTACTGTCCTGTGTGCTTGGCACCTATTTGAGCTATCACTTTGATGTTTCGACCGGGGGCATGATTGTGGTTATCCTTACAATGCTATTCGTAATAGCCATGATTTGTGCACCCAAGTATGGCATTTTGGCCCAGGAATGGCGCAAACGCTCGGGGCCAAATCCGGAAGACGATGAAAATCAGACTGTGGTGGTAGATCAAGTCTAGTTGGTTGGTATCGCCACAATAATGAAGACTTCACTGCTGTCAAAAACAGTTCTCCTTGGGAGACAACTGTTATGGCGATCGCCAGTTTGGTGGAGGCATTATTTGCTTGGCATTTGACCAGTATTTACCCGGGTGATTTTGACACGTTGTTGACTTTTAACGCTTGAATTATTGTGGTGCTGGGGGGAGCGGGCAGTAATGCGGGTACGGTGTTGGGCACCATTATTTTTTTGGCCTATGATTCCCTAACCAGGTTTTTGTTACCCCAAATTGCTTTTTTAGACCAGAGTCAAGCTGGAGCTTTTCGGGTCATGATCATCGGGCTAATTTTAATGGTGTTAATGGTGTGGCGACCCCAGGGCATTTTGGGTAAAAAAGAGGAGTTAACCCTAGGGCGCTAATGGTAACCTGAAAATTTTTGATTAAAGTTTAAGGGTTTAGAACGTATTTGGAAAATTTTATTCCGCCCCCTAAATCTCCTTACTAACGCTCCAGCGGTACGAGGGTAACTTTTACTCAGTTTCTCTCCAAGTTTTTGGGGGATTAGGGGGACTTTTCAAACACGTTCTTAAACTCCCTCAACTTTAGCTATCAAGCACTCCGGGCCAACGGCCATATTTGAGATAAAAACCCCCTAAACAAAGGATGATAATTAAAATTGTCCCGATCGCCAGATAACTTGGGACAAAAAAGCTAGTTTCAATAATGTTAATTTGTCCAGGTTTTAACTGCCATTGCCCAGGTATATCTGTCTCCAATTCTTGCCCTGGAGCATTGGGCGTCTGGAGAGTCAGGGGAGTTTGCAAATCAAAATTGAGGTTAATTAGGGAGCCGGGACTAAGAATAATGTTGCCTTGGTTAGATAAAACCCCCAGGGCCCGCAGGTCAACGGTTAACTTGAGATGATTGCGGTCCGCCAACAACCAATTACTTTGTTCTAATGCGAGTTCCGCTTTTAAATTAAGCAAATCCAACTGGTCTGGCTCTGGCGATCGCCGTCCTTTGGGGGGTTGGGGATTGAAAAAGCGATTGAACTTTTCCACCAACTCCTGGCCGCTACCAAAAGGAATGGTTACCACAAGGGTTTCCTCCGACGGGCGATCCGTGTGACCGTTTAAGTCCTTAGCCCGCTGGTCTAAACTTTTGAGCCAACGATCAGCTTCTGCCTGGCTCAGGGTAGTTAGTTGTTCCCCCAGGGTGATGTGTTGGACAATTTCCCCATAATGTTGCTCTGGAAAACGAATGCCCACGTCATAATCCACACAACCGGTTAGCAAACAGCAAACGCCCAAAACCATGGGTAATAATCGTTTAAACCATTTCTGGGGGCACATCATCCGGGAAGCCTCATGGGCAAATAACATCAGGTAAATTTAAGACTCGACCGCCAGTATATCAATCCAGACCATCCCATAGTCGGTTTTGTATCCCATTCAACCTTTCAACCGCCGTTAAACTCTATGACAAAGCCATTGCCCTATGACCTGATAATTGTGGGTGCGACGGGATTTGTCGGTGGGATTGTCTGCCGCTATTTGTTGTCCCACTGGGAAACTGCAGCAGGGAAAAACTGGGCGATCGCCGGCCGTTCCCAAGCTAAACTTGACCGTTTGTTGCAATCCCTTGGCCCTCAAGCTGCCCATTTGCCCACCTTTGTAGCTGATGTCAAAGACGAAGCCGCTGTCACCGCCCTCTGTTCCCAAACCAAAGTTGTGGTTTCCACGGTGGGACCCTATGCCCTTTATGGAGAAACCCTAGTCCGGGTTTGTGCTACCACCGGCACAGATTACTGCGATCTGACTGGGGAAGTGCAATGGGTAAACCAAATGATCGAAAAATATGAGGCGATCGCCAAGCAATCAGGGGCTCGCATTGTCCATTGTTGCGGCTTTGATTCCATTCCTTCTGACCTAGGGGTGTACTACTTACAACAACAAAGTCAACGGCGTTGGGGGAAACCATGCATCCGGGTCAAAATGAGGGTTAAAACAGGGCAAGGTGGCATTTCCGGAGGCACGATCGCCAGTGGCATCAACCTGATTCAAGAGGCAATCGCCGATCCTTCCACCCGCCAGGCCCTTGGTAATCCTTACATCCTTTGCTTTAAACCTGATCACTGGTCTGACCATCCCCCCAGCCTCATCCCCGTGCAAAATGACCCCATCTTTTCCGGATGGACTGCCCCCTTTGTCATGGCAGGGATAAACACTCCCATTGTTTTGCGTTCCAATGCCCTCCAAAACGAAGTCTATGGTGAAGGATTCCAGTATGAGGAAGGCATCTTAACCGGGTCAGGAATAATCAGTTGGTTAGCAGCCCAGGGCATTAAATGGAGTTTGGATCTTATGGCCTTGGCTTTGGCGATCGGCCCCAGTCGATGGTTGTTACTCCAAATCCTACCTAAACCAGGGGAAGGCCCCACTGAAGAAGCTCAACAGCAGGGCTTTTATGATTTACGCTTTTGGGGAGAAACTGCCTCTGGCCAATCCACCATGGTCAAAGTTACAGGGGATCAAGACCCCGGCTATGGTTCCACGGCAAAAATATTAGCCCAAGCCGCATTATGTTTAGCCCAAGACAAACCCAAATCATCGCTCCAAGGAGGTTTTTGGACTCCTGCGACTAGCTTTGGTCAGGATTTAATTCAGCGGTTAATTGATTACGCTGGAATAACTTTCACCCAAGAAAATAGCTCTAACCTTTGACCCCACTGCTGGCCTCGGAGGGGATGATGTAACGTTGCACAAACAGAAACAGTACGATAATAGGAGCAATAGCAATCACGGAAGCCGCTGCAATGAGCCGCCAGTCAAAATCCAAAGCACTAGACAATTGAGCAACGCCCAAAGGCAATGTGTAATATTCTGGTTGATCGAGCACAATCAGTGGCCAGAGAAAATCGCTCCAGGCACCGATAAAAACAAAAATAGCTAGGGTTACCAGGGCGGGGCGAATGGCCGGAATCATGATGTGCCACCAAATGCCCAGTTCTCGACAACCATCGATGCGGCCCGCTTCTTCCAATTCCTTGGGCACCCCTTGGAAAGCTTGCCGCAGCAGAAAAATACCAAAGGCAGAAGCAAGGCTGGGGAAGATAATGCCCACGTAGCTATTCCTGAGCCCTAAATTCACTGCCAGAATGTAGAGGGGAATCATGATTAACTGGAAAGGAATCATCAACGTGGCCACGATCGCCGCTAGGGTCATGTCCCGACCGACAAAGTTTAAACGGGCCAGGGGATAGGCGGCCAGGGCGCAAAAAAACAAGTTAAGGGCCACAGTGATGCTGGACACCACCACGCTATTGAATAGGTAACGGCCAAAGGGATAGTCTTGCCAAACCTTGATAAAATTCCCCAGATTGGGTTGTCGGGGTAACAATTGTCCCAAACCCCCAAAGACATCCTCCGTCGGGGCCTTCAAAGCTGTAGCTACTAACCACAGCAACGGTAACAACATGGCGATCGCCAATAGGACTAAAACTAGGTAAGTTTTCCAGTGTTTCACAGCGGCGGGGTAATAGCGGGTAATGATGGGGCATTGGTCAGCAAAGCCCAGACCAGGATAACAAAGAGAAACAAATAAACCCAATAAAAATCCCCCCAGAATAATCCCAGGGGGTTGATAGTTGCAATGGCAAGAATTACTTACCCATGCCCAACTGTTGGGCTTTTTGGTAAACCTTACCCTCCGTGAGCAGGGAAGGGGCAATGACCACATCCACCTGTTGCATCTCTTTCATATCTTTGGCTCCTAGGGTGCCCATGCTAGTTTTTATTGCCCCCAGTAGATTATGGGTGCCGTCATCCAATTTGGCAGGCCCTACTAAAATTTCCCGAATGGTGCCAGTGGTACCGACGTTGATGCGAGTACCCCGGGGTAATACGGGACTGGGGGTGGCCATACCCCAATGGAAACCACGGCCGGGAGCTTCCGCCGCCCTGGCAATGGGGGAACCAATCATCACTGCATCAGCACCGCAGGCAATACATTTACAAATGTCTCCACCGGTAATAATGCCCCCATCAGCAATGACCGGCACGTAACGGCCCGTCTCTTGGAAATAGTCATCTCTGGCTGCTGCACAATCGGCGATCGCCGTCGGTTGAGGTACCCCTACTCCCAAAACTCCCCGGGAAGTACAGGCCGCACCGGGGCCAATACCCACCAGCACCGCCGCTGCACCGGCCCGCATCAACTCCAGGCTGACTTCGTAGGTAACGCAATTACCCAACACCACCGGCATGGGCATTTCCTGACAAAGTTTGACCAGGTCCAAACTCTCCACCGATTCGGGGGATAGGTGGGCCGTGGAGACCACTGTGGCCTGGATAAATAACAAATCCGCTCCAGCTTCGGCCACCGTACTGGCATATTTAGATGCCCCCACCGGAGTCAGACTAACTGCTGCAATCCCCCCAGCGGCTTGGATTTCTTGAATGCGCTTGGTAATTAACTCCGGCTTGATGGGTTCGGCGTAGAGTTCCTGCATTAACCCCACAAATTCCGTTTTGCCCACCGAAGCGATGCGGTCCAAAATCGGATTGGGATCTTCGTAGCGGGTTTGAATGCCCTCTAAATTGACTACCCCCAAAGCGCCTAGTTCGGATAGTAGTACTGCCATGCGGCTGTCCACAACCCCATCCATGGCGCTGGCAATAATGGGGATTTCCCGCTCAATGGCGCCCACTTTCCAGCGGGTATCGGCCAGGGCTGGGTCTAAGGTCCGCACTCCGGGAACCAGTGCAATTTCGTCGATACCATAGGCTCGACGGGCTGTTTTTCCCCGTCCAATCGTAATGTTCACGCTTACTTACTATTCCCAAACTGTTTAAATTAGCGTACCAAATAATCTGACCCTTTGGACGTCAGCACAGCCTAATAACCCTAATCCAGTGGGGATCAGAGCCTATGGCATCCAACGGGGAGCAAAACCAGCGGTCAATTCTTGGGGATCGGGATCCGCATCGGTTTCCGTGGCCAAATCTCCGGGTAGGGGCAACAACCAAACTCGTCCATCCACAATGGATCTTTGAGAATTGGTGAGAAGATCATGGGAACCAAGAGTAGGTCCTGTGGCTACCTGGTCAAACATTAACCCCAGACCATCGGGAGCAACGGTGAGATCAACTTCGGGGTAATTGGGTAAAGCTAAGAGGGGGCGGGCTTGACCGTCGGTTAAATTAATCACCGCCAGGTAGGGTTCTGGTTGCACAGGCTCGCCTTCCCGTTGGATAAAATCCGCCTGCAAGCAATAGGCCCTGGGTTGGGAGCGGGGGTCGAAACGACAGCTTATTAGGGGGTAGGGACCCCGTAAAACTTCCCTTTGAGTGCGTTCCTGCAGGTCGTAAACAATTAGGGAATGGCTAAAGTCTGGGTTTTGTTGGCTTAACAGCAATTGTTTGCCATCAGGAGAAAAATCCAAGGCTTGCTCCATTGCTTCCAAAAAATGGGGCGCCCCGGCCTCCGGAATTAGGGGAATTAAACCCACTCCCCCCTCCTGGCCCACTGCAAGGAAATTACCATTGGGTCCAACAATAAATTTTTCTGCCCTAATACCTAGAGGTCTGGGATTTTCTCCACTGGGGGCTACCCACAAACCAGAGTCAGCAGGATTTTGAGCATTTTCTCTAGCAATAACTAACATACTGCCGTTAGCGGCCAGGGCAATGCGCTGGTTATCATAATCCTGGTCTTCCCAAAGCCTTTCCAATTTACCTGGTAGAACTTTAGTTTGGGTGTTGAGGTTATTAATACCGGTGGTGACAGTGAAAATATTCTGTTGTCCACCACGGCGGGTGGGGTCGGTGGCGGTGAAAACTAGGCGATCGCCTTGGGGATAAATTTGAAACTGTCGAACGGTGAGGTCCTTAGGGGTGAGGATAATTTTTTGGGGTTGTTGGGGGTTGGTGATGTTGTAGAGAATTAACCTTCCCCTTTCTTCGCCGGCCACACCAATATAGGCCAAAGCCCGGGCCCGACTGGTGATCAGACTGGTGAAATCCTGTCCCCTTGGACCCCGTACCATGGCAGGTAAAGGTAAGGTCAATTGATAGTTAGTACCATAACGGGGGATGTCCGTTAGGGTGTAGAACCAACGCCGCCCCTGCCAAATGGTTTTGCCCGCCAGGGGTGGGTCAATTACCAAGCCTGACTCCATTACGTCCGGGTCAACAGGATGGTTAAAAGTCATGGTCAGGGCCTGGGTTTGGGCCCCGATGTTGGTGTTGCGCCAACTGTATTGCGTTACCATCAGGGGACTTTGATTGCCCCGTAACAGCACCACCGCAATTAGAAGAACCAAAATGATGGCGATCGCCCCCACGGTGCGGTCAAAGAGGCTCAATTTTTTCCATAAAGCCGTAGTAGGGGAAAAACGTTCCATCATGGGGGCTAATAAAAAACAGGGCTACCTAGTCGTCCAATTTAACTTTAGGGACGTAAGTAGACGCCACGGATAATTCCTTCAGTTGTTGTTTATCCACCGCCGCCGGTGCTTCCGTGAGCAGACAACTGGCCTGTTGGGTTTTGGGAAAAGCAATCACATCCCGAATGGAATCCTCTTTAGCCAGCAACATTACTAACCGGTCTAAACCGTAGGCGATGCCGCCGTGGGGAGGAGTACCATACTCGAAAGCATCCAATAGGAAACCAAATTTTTCGTGGGCTTCTTCGGGGGATAAACCAATGGTGGCAAAAACCTTTTCCTGTACTTCTCGCTGATAAATCCGCAAACTACCGCCACCAATTTCCACGCCATTCATGACCAAATCGTACGCTTGGGCCCGGGCAGTTTTCAGATCGCCTAAATCATCGGGGTGGGGCGCAGTGAAAGGATGATGCAGAGCTTCAAAGCGTTTTTCATCACTGTTCCACTCAAACATGGGGAAGTCCGTGATCCAGAGCAGATTGATGGCATCGGGGTCGATCAAACCCAACTGTTCTCCCAGCACCAACCGGAGGCGGGAAAGGGATTTATCCACCGTGGCAGTGTCTCCGGCACCAAACAGTAGTAAGTCCCCGGCTTCAGCTTGGGTTAATTGCAGTAACGTTTTTACCTGGGCCTGATCTAGGTTGTCTTTAATGGCCCCAATGGTGTCAATTTCGCCGTTATCCCGCACCCGAATGTAGGCAATGCCTTTAGCTCCAGCTTCCGTGGCTTCTTTGAATAAATCTCCACCAGGTTTAATGCGTACATTGGAAATAGTTTCATTTCCCCCTGGCACCCGGATCGTTTTGATAGAACCCCCACTACTGACGGCAGCGGAAAAAACCTTAAAACCTGTGTTGCCCAGCAGGTCGGAAACGTCCACCAATTCCAAACCAAAACGGGTATCGGGGCGATCATTGCCATACTTAGCCATGGATTCTTGATAGGTCAATCGGGGAAATGGCCGGGGCAAATCGATATTTTTAACAACTTTGAAAATGTGGCAAATTAACGCTTCGTTGAGGTCAAGAATTTCCTCCTGGCCCATAAAGCTCATTTCCATATCCAACTGGGTAAATTCCGGTTGGCGATCGGCTCTTAAATCTTCATCCCGAAAACAGCGGGCAATTTGGTAATAACGATCCATCCCCGCCACCATCAATAGTTGCTTAAACAGTTGGGGCGATTGGGGCAGAGCGTACCATTCCCCTGGGTTAACTCGGGAGGGAACAAGATAATCCCTGGCCCCTTCGGGGGTGGAACGGGTGAGAATGGGGGTTTCAATTTCCAGAAAATTCTCTTGATCTTCCAGGAAACGGCGCATGGCTTTGACCACCTGATGCCGCAGTTGTAGATTTTGACTCAACCTAGCCCGCCGCAGATCTAGGTAACGGTATTTAAGCCGCACATCTTCCCGCACCTGTTCTGCTTCGTGACTGGACACCACAAAAGGTAATTGTTGATTGACACCGTTGAGCAAGATAATGCTGTCGGCATAGATCTCAATTTCCCCGGTGGGAATTTTTTTGTTCAATGATTCCGGGGGACGTTTACTGACCACACCGGTAACTTGCACCACGTATTCATTACGTAATCCTTCCGCCACTGGATAGGAAGCGGGGGTTTGGTCAGGACTACTGGCGATTTGCACTATGCCCTGGCGATCGCGCAGGTCAAGGAAAACTACGCCACCATGATCCCGACGGCGATCGACCCAACCGTAGAGGGTCACTGTCTCCCCCAGATGGGTTGTCCGTAGGTCGCCGCAATAATGAGTACGCATAGAGGTGTTAATCAAGCAAAATTTCGTTGAACAGCAGGAGTTAGGGGTGAGAAGTAAGCATTAAATGGAAGTAGGGCCGGGTTCAGCAATTAGCCACTCAACACCAAATTGCTAAACACCAAACCTTAGTTAGGCAAAGGAGTTTTCCCAGACCAATTCTTCCAGGGGAGTTTGACCGCCTTTTGCCCGGGCATCTTCGGTGCGTTTACCGATCGCCACCATGGGGCCAATGGCATAGTCAGCGGGTAATTTGACCAACTCGGCTACCTTTTGGAGGTCAAAGCCGATCATGGGACAGCTATCATAGCCCATGGCCTTGGCCGCCAACATCAAATTTTGCATGGCCATGCCAATGGACCGTTGGGCTTCATCCCGTTGCAACTGTGGTTTGCCACCATAGAAAGAGGCGATCGCCCCAACAAGATAATTGGCCACTTCCTGGGGGGCATTGCGCCAGTAACGGGCGGGGTCTTTATCCCAAGCGTTAACATCCGCCGCTACCAAAATTAACAGGGAAGCGTCGGTCATTTGGGCCTGATTGCCATATTTTTCCCGGATGGTTTGCCGCAGTTGGGGATCCCGAATGATCAAGAATCGCCAATGTTGGATGTTAAAACTAGTGGGAGCTTGGATGGCCGCTTCGAGCAACTTTCTTTCTTCTTCGGCCGTTAAACGATGGTCAGGGTCAAAATGCTTAACCGATCGCCGTTGGTAAATAGCGTCAAAGGTGTCCATAGTGTTTTAGCAATGATAGCTAGGAAAATGATTAGGAGAAGAGAACTCAAAACTTAAATATAAAGACAATTCTCGAATTTAAGCAGCGGTCAACACCCCTGGCGACACTTGTTTGGGCAGAATATCAATTAAATCCTCTGTGGCGCAGTAGCGCAAATCCTCTAGGCGGTCAAGCTTGAGTAGCCGTTGGCCATGGCTGGCTTGTTTAAACAAACTCAGTAAATCACTCCGCCATTGGCGGTACAAACTTTGGGCCGCCACCACTTCATCATTGCCCACGGTGAAATCAATGCCTTTTTCCCGGAGCAAGCTGGCGATCGCCCCAGCACAGACCGTATCTTCTAGGGAATAACCCCCTTCCCAACCGGAACCCAATAGCCACACTGTTTTGGGCTGGGTTTGGGCTAGGTAATCCACCGCCGCTCCCCGGTTAACCAAAGAAGCTGTGACCAACTGAGGACAATCCTTCACCCTCTGCAAAGCCCTAGTGCCATTGGTGGTGGAAAGAAACAATCTTTTCCCCGCCATCAACTCTGACGTACAATCTAAGGGAGAATTACCCAAATCGTAGCCCGCCACAGCGGCCCCGCCCCTTTCCCCCGCCCGGAGACGTTTTTCCCCCGGCCAGGATTCACTGGTGGCCATCAAATCATCAAGGGAGCTAAAAACCTGCACCGCTTCTGCGCCAACTTTTAAGGCAGTGGCGATCGTGGTCGTAGCCCGTAGGACATCAATAACCACGGCACAGTCAGGCAAGGATTGATCTGGTGTTAATTCCGGCGTGTGATAAACAAAGATTTCCACAGGATTTGGCGGATTGTTTGGGGAATGAACAACCCTCCCATCTTATCGGTAGTGGGCCAACCCGGAAGAAGAATTGGCTAATTTTTCTGGGCTCAGGGCCCAGGGGGGATCCCAATGGGCTTTAAACTGGTTTTCGGTGGCGATCGGGCTTAGAATCTGGCCAAAATGCTGAGCTTAACCTGATTTGCCAAAGTTTTTCAAAAATTTTCGTTTGTCCTAGATTTTTAGCAAAAGTTTTCCTATGGCAATGTCAACTCCGGAGGTGACTCCCACTTTAAGCGATAGCAATGGCCATGAAGCCGGTGTCCAAACCCAGTTTACTATCCAGGAAATTAGTGATTTACTCCCCCACCGTTACCCCTTCGCCTTGGTGGACCGCATCATTGATTTTCAACCGGGTAAATGTGCCGTTGGCCTAAAGAATGTCACCATCAACGAACCGTTTTTTCCCGGCCATATTCCTGATCGCCCGATTATGCCTGGGGTGTTAATTGTGGAATCCATGGCCCAGGTGGGGGGAGTGATTTTGACCCAACTGCCGGGGATGCGGGGTAAATTCTTCGCCTTTGCTGGCATTGATGGGGTGCGGTTCCGGCGGCCAGTGGTGCCTGGGGATCAGCTAATTATGACAGTGGAATTACAATCCTTTAAACTGCAACGCATTGCCAAAATGCAAGGGGAAGCTAGGGTCGATGGACAACTGGTTTGTGGGGGGGAAATGCTCTTTTCCCTAATTGATTAGGCAAAATCGATAGAAATTGTCATTTAGTTGGCATTTTGCCCAGTTATGTTCGTTTTTCTCTCCAAACTTTTACCCCTATTCCTCTATCCCCTGGGGCTAGTTTCGCTGTTACTGTTGGGGATCGGTTTTTGGAGTTGGCAACAGCAGTTGGGTTTACAGTGGCCGGCCTTGGTGGCCTTGGCTATTTTACTAGTCAGTGCTAATAGCTGGGTTAGCGATGCCCTGCTACGGACTTTGGAGTATCAATATCTGCCTATGGAAGATTTCCCCCAAGCCCCAGTTATTGTTGTTTTGGGGGGCGGTCTTTACCAGGCCACCTATCCCCGACAATTTCCCGAAGTGGCCGAAGCTGGCGATCGGGTCATCTACGGCGCACAAATCTACCAAGAGGGCAAAGCTCCCTACATTATTGCCACGGGGGGAAGGATTCCTTGGTTGGGCACAGTGGCCACCTCGGAAGCGGAGGATATGGCCCTATTGTTGCAACGGTTGGGCGTGCCTAGGGAAGCTATCATCAAAGAAGAGAAATCCCTTAATACCAGGCAAAATGCGGTTTTTACCCAGAAAATTCTCCAGCAACGGGGTATAAACACGATTATTTTGGTCACGTCTGGTTACCATATGCCCAGGGCCAAAAGAGTATTTGAAAAACTGGGTATTATTGTCATTCCCGCCGCCACCGACTTTTTGAGTCAACCGTTGGGCCGAAATAATTTCAACCTTGCCAACGTCATCCTTGGTCTGATGCCCGATGCCAAAAGTCTGCAAATGACCACCATGGCCCTGAAGGAATATTTGGGGCTGGTTATTTATAAACTGCAGGGCTGGGTTTAGCCGTTAGCCTTGGGCTTTCCCCTGTTCCAAAGGACTAGGCTGGGATGCCAGTAGTTTTGGTCAAAACCCGATTGAGTTTGCCACTCTGATAACCTTCCAAATCGAGAGTGACGTACATAAAACCGAAATTTTGAAAAGTTTGCACTAATTCCCCTAGGGGCACATCTTGCACAAACCGTTGGATTTGTTCCGGGGGTAATTCAATGCGGGCCAAATTTTGTTCCGATCGCACCCGGACTTGGTTATAGCCGAGACGACGCAGATAAATTTCTGCCCGGCCGACCCGCTGTAATTTCTCCACTGTGATTTCTTCGCCGTAGGGAAAGCGGGAGCTTAAACAAGGTTGGGCTGGTTTATCCCACCAGGGCAACCCCAATAACTGGGAAATTTGCCGCACTTCCAACTTGCTAATTTGCAATTCGGCCAATGGCGATCGCCCACCCCGTTCCTTAGCTGCTTGGATACCGGGGCGATAATCCCGTAAATCATCACCATTTACCCCATCAATGACGTAGCCGTAACCCCGGGCCAAAGCTAAGGGCTTAAGGGTGTCGTGGAGTTCACTTTTGCAAAAATAACAACGATTTTCAGGGTTAGCAGTGTAATTAGGGTTGGCCATTTCGTTGGTTTGCACCAGTTCATGGGCAATGCCAATCCATTCAGCTTGGGCCTGGGCATCTTCCAATTCTTCCGGTAACAGGGAGGGTGAAACGGCGGTGATAGCCACGGCATTTTGCCCCAAAACGTCATAGGCTACCTTGGCCACCAGGGTACTATCCACTCCACCGGAATAGGCAATTAAAGCCCGGTCTAGTTCCCCAAAGAATTGCCGCAGATTTTCAAGTTTGCTTTCTAACATAGCCTTTGGCGATCGCCCTTATTTGTCGATTGTTGATCAAATTCACTTCTAACGGTAACAAAATCTTTGGCAGGTAAAGGTCATCGGCCCAAAGACCGAAAAACATCTTTTTTTACTTGGCATACTAAAGACCTTTAAGCGATTATAATGTTCACAAATCTACTGAGGGCAATGTTATGGGTAGTGATAGGGAGAAAGAACGCCTCATTTTGGAAAAAAAATACTGGAGCTTGAAATAGAGAAGTTGAAAAGACAAAAAGCTCATAATCATCAGTCTAAAAAAGATGAATTGAGTGATTTGACTGACACTGCCATGGGGGCCGCATCAATTGCCGTTGGCACTGTCGCCGGAGTTGCCACATCTTCTCGTCTGTAAATGTTCGTCTTCGTTTTTGACTCATTGGGACATTCTCCTTGATTTTTGGCTCTTCTCTAATGTCCATTTTTTTAGTCAGGATCAGAAACGGCTCTGGATGCTTTTTCTTAGAAATGGGATAACTTCTACCCAGTCATCAGTCAAATCTGGTTACGTCATTGGGACCATGTCATTTCCATTTTTGACTATCCTACGGAGATAAGCCGCGTTATTTACACTACCAATGCGATTGAATCCTTAAATAGCCCTTTTCGCAAGATTATCAAAATAAAATCCGTTTTCCCGGTGAAGATTCTGTTTTTAAGCTATCATATTCGGCAATGAGAAACATCACTAAAAAATGGCAGCGCCCTATACGAGATTGGCGAGCCGCAGTTTCCCATTTTGCTGTTCTTTTTCCTGAACGCTTTTCACTTTAATTCTCCTCTTTACACAAAATCTTGATCACTCTCGTTTGTGTCTCACAAAACGCCATTTCGTTAACATCAAACTCCTTTCTATCCATCCATGACTTTCTCCTTCCCCATGGCCCGTTGGCTAGAGCAATGGCAAGCCCGTCTGCAAAACTTGCCCGAGTCTACAACGGAGGAATCGATTGTTTTCCGCATTTTGGTGCAGTTAATGGTGATTGTGGGCATTGTGGCCACAGACGTAGCGGCCCAAACCACCTGGAGTTTATGGGCCATTCCCCTCAGTGTCATTGGCTCTTGGTGGAGTTGGCGTCAAAGAAAAAAGAAGAATATTGCCCTTAAATTTCTGCTGGCGATCGCCATGGTGGCCATGTTGTTTGTCTTTTTGGGCAACTTGGTGGAAAATCTCAATGCTAGCCAGGTGGCCCTAGCGGGATTATTGGTGCAACTACAGGTATTGCACAGTTTTGATTTGCCTCAGCGGAAAGATTTAGGCTATTCCATGGTGATTGGGCTCATCCTTTTAGGAGTGGCGGGGACTTTATCCCAAACTCTCGCTTTTGCCCCCTGGTTATTGCTTTTTCTCGCCGTAGCTATTCCCACTTTGGTGTTGGATTACCGTTCCCGTTTGGGGCTAGAAGGAATTCCATTTTCCCTACCGTTCTGGAAAAGTGCAGAGAAAGCTAGGCGATCACAGCGGATGGAATATTCCCCCCTAGTACCGAAAAAGTTATTGGCTCTGCTGGCGGTAACCCTGGCCTTCGGTTTATTACTCTTTGCTCTGATGCCTCGCTTTCCCGGTTATAGACTGCAAAGTTTTCCCGTCTCTAGTCCTGGGGAAATGCAACAACAAACTTTTGAGGGGCAAAACCAAGATATCAACAACCCTGGTTACCGTCGAGGAAATGGCACTGGTACCGGCGGAGAGGGAGATGGTTCAGAACCCGGCCAGGTGGACGACACCTTCTACTACGGTTTCAACAGCCGTATGAATCAAAATTTGCGGGGGGAAATGACCAAACAGTTAGTTCTGCGGGTACGTTCCCAAGCGCCAGGTTTTTGGAAAGCGTTATCTTTCGACCGCTATACGGGCCAGGGTTGGGAAATTAGTGATAACGAGAAGATCACCACAGTGGAACGATCGCCGTGGTCCTATCGTTTTGTGCTGGATAACATTGACTCCTTGCTGGAAACGGAAAATGTGGTGCAAACCTATACCGCTGTGGAGGATTTACCCAACGTAATTCCCAGCCTTTACCATCCCCGGTTTTTATACTTTCCCACCAGGGAAGTGGGCATAGACAGCAATGGCAGTTTACGATCGCCGGTGGGTTTGCTAAAAGACATTACCTACACAGTGATTTCAGAAGTGCCGGTGCGAGATCGCACTAGGTTGCAGGAGTACCGCATTCCCCCGGAAGTGAAAATTGACCCCCAATTGCTCCAAGTTCCCCCCGATATCAAATCGGCGGTGCGGGCTAAAGCGCAAGAACTGTTAGCTAAATCAGAACGGCCCCTAGAAACCCCCTATGAAATTTCCCTCTACCTAACCCAAGCTCTCAAGCAAAATTACCGCATTCGCACTGATTTACCATTTTTTGAAGACGATGAAGATTTGGTCAGCGCCTTTTTGTTTGAATACGAAGGGGGGTTGCCGGACCACTTTGCCACAGTGTTGACCATTATGTTGCGGAGTTTAGACATTCCCGCTCGATTAACCGTGGGCTTTGCTCCCGGACAGTTTAACCCTTTCACTGGTTATTATTTGGTCCATAATACCGATGCCTATGCCTTGACGGAGGTACTTTTCCCCCGGCTGGGTTGGTTTATGTTCGACCCCATTCCTGGCCACGAACTCTATCCTCCCTCCATCGAAGATAACGAAACCTTTAGCGTGCTTCAGCAAATCTGGCGTTGGGTAGCCGGTTGGTTGCCTTCTCCGGTGAGCGGCTTTCTGGCCAATATCTGGGCTGCTGTTACCGGATTCCTGGTCACTGTTTTACGGTGGTTCTGGAATTTAATTTCCACTAGTTTGGGTGGCGCTTTACTCGGACTCATTTTGGCGATCGCCGCCGGTTTTCTGGGTTGGCTGGGTTGGACCCAAGGTAAAAAATGGCTGCAATATCGTCGTTTAGCCAGACTACATCCTATGGCTAGGCTTTATCAAACTTTGCTGTATGACTTGGAGCAAAGGGGTTTTCGCAAAAGTCGAGCCCAAACCCCAGGGGAATTTGCCCAATCCCTGCGGGAACATCTAACCCTAGAGCAGGTAGAAATAATTGTGGAAATTTCCACAGCCTATGTGGCTTGGCGTTATGGAGAGCAACAACCCCACCTAGATTATCTGGGTCAGCAGTTTAAACTTCTAGAACGAAGTTGGCGGAGCAAGGCAAAAACGAAGTTACCCTAAAATATGCCTGTGCTTAAATGGACAATTTTTTGAAATTAAACAGTAACAAAAAGTTAAAGCTAAACTTGAATCAGCTAAATAAAACAGGGGATCAATGATGGTCGTTGCTACAACTAAAATCCTAACAGCGGCTGAGTATCTGCAACGGGAAGAACAGGCCACTGAAAAAAGTGAGTTTGTCCAAGAAGAAATTATTCCCATGGCCGGAGCCTCCGCCAACCATAATCGCTTAACCTTTAATTTAAGCCGCTTATTACCTCTAGAAATTGGCGATCGCCAATATGAAATTTTTGTCAGCGATATGAGGTTATGGATTGCTGAGTCTGAAAGTTATTTTTACCCCGATGTGATGGTAATTGCGGAAGAGCCAAAGTTTACTGATAATAGTCAGATGGCGGTGACCAATCCCTCTTTGATTGCCGAAGTTCTCTCCACTTCAACAACGGGCTTTGATAAAAATCAGAAATTTGGCTTTTACCGGACTATTCCCCAATTACAAGAATATTTATTAATTGACCAGTCCTGTTATCACGTTGAGCATTACCAAAAAGTTGGCGATCGCCAATGGTTATTAACGGAACTGATGGGAGAAAATGCCGAAATTGAATTTAGTTTTATGAAAATAAAAATCAAACTTGCAGAGCTTTATAAACGAGTTGATTTTTCCAAATAATCAAGGCAACAATGCTCCCCAACAGTGCAACATCAAGCCATGGGAAGCACTGCCCAAATGCCATTAGTTAGTTGGGGAAACCTTAAGCTTGGGCCAGGAGTTTACCAATTAATTGATTAGTCAACTTTGGATCTGCTTTACCCCCAGTGCGTTTCATGACTTGACCGACAAAGAAACCCTGCATATTGCCTTTACCACTGCGGAATTTTTCCAACTCCTTGGGATGGTCAGCAATGACAGCTTGGATGATGGCAGTCAACTCGTCGGGGTCAGAAATTTGCACCAAGCCCCTAGCTTCAATAATTTTCTGGGGAGAGCCACCTTTTTCCAGCAACTCCGGCAGAATATCTTTGGCAATTTTGCCGCTAATGGTGCCTTTGGTAATTAGATCAATTAACTCTGCCAGGGCCGACGGTTTCAGGGCCAGCTCGCTGATGGTCAAACGGTTGTTGTTGAGATAGGCGGCAATGTCCTGGGTAACCCAATTGGCCACTGCTTTCGGGTCAGCTCCGGCATTCACCGCTTCCTCAAAATAGAGCGCCACATCCCGGTCTTCGGTCAATACCCGGGCATCATAGGCGGACAAACCCAGTTCCTGCTCATAGCGGGCTCGTTTGGCACTGGGGAGTTCCGGCAAGGTTGCAAACCAAGTTTGTTTCTGTTGCTCGGACACTTCTAAGGGGGGCAAGTCCGGTTCAGGAAAATAGCGATAATCGCTGGAGCCTTCCTTTTTTCGCATGCTGATGGTGCGCTGACTGCCTTCCTCCCAGAGGCGGGTTTCTTGGTAAATCTCCTCCCCGTCGGCGATCGCCTTAATTTGCCTTTCAATCTCATACTCGATCGCCTTTTGGATGGCGCTAAAGGAGTTCATGTTTTTGATCTCTACCTTGGTGCCAAATTCCTTTTGCCCCACCGGACGGACAGAAATATTTACATCACAACGGAGGGAACCTTCTTGCATATTGCCATCACTGATGCCTAGGTAACGCACCAGTTGTCGTAAAGACTGGGCATACTCCGCCGCTTCCTGTCCCGTGCGTAAGTCCGGCTCCGAAACAATTTCTAGTAAAGGTACCCCAGTGCGATTGAAATCCACCAGGGAATGGGTCGATCCCGCCAGGCGATCGCTCCCCGCATGGACTAATTTGCCCGCATCTTCCTCCATATGTAAACGAGTGATGCCAATGGTTTTGCGGGTAATCTCTTTAGTTTTTTTATCCACCAACTCAATTTCCAAGGAGCCATGCTCCACAATGGGCAAATCAAACTGGGAAATTTGATAGTTCTTAGGTAAATCCGGATAAAAATACTGCTTGCGGTCAAACTTACTGTAGGGGGCAATCTGGCCATTGATGGCTAAGCCAAGTTTAACCGCCGCCGCCAACACTTCTTCATTGAGCACCGGCAGAACCCCCGGATAACCCAAACACACCGGACAGACATTAGTGTTGGGGGGACTGTCAAAATCAGTGGAGCAATTACAAAAAATCTTACTAGCTGTGTTGAGCTGACAGTGGGTTTCTAGCCCAATAATCGCTTCGTAATCGGTTTTAACAGCAGTGGCAGTCATGAATTTCCGGCAGATTGGCTTCTCCCCATTCTGCCATACTCCCGCCGTCCAACGGGCACTTTTCTCCCTCATTAACCCCCAGCGGAGATCGGACCAAAGCCTAGGATTTTTGCTGTTTTTCCGGCTTGGGACGAGGGAATTGGGAAGGAGAGGGGAAGTTTTCCACTGGCATATTTTTGATGGCCTGACTCATAAAAGAGCGCCAAATGGGAGCGGCATAACCTCCCCCCGAAATCCCCTTACCCAGAGAACGGTTAGCATCATCTCCAATCCAGACGGCGGTGGCCAATTGGGGCACATAACCCACAAACCAAACGTTGCGCTCATTGTCTGTGGTGCCAGTTTTGCCAGCAGTGGGACGCCCTAGGTAGGCCGATTTACCTGTCCCTCCCTGGACAACGGAAGTGAGCACTGAAGAAGTACTAGCAGCAGCCCAGGGATCTAACACCTGTTGGGGCTTGGGAGTATTGTCTAGCAGGACATCCCCCCGCACATTGGTAACCCGCAAAATTGCAGTGGGCTCAGAATACCAGCCATTGCTAGCTAGGGTGGCATAACCTACGGCCATATCCAATGGAGTCACATCCACCGACCCCAGGGGCAAGGAAAGAACAGATTGCAATGGTGTTTTAATGCCCATCTGCTTAGCATCCTCAATCACCTTATTAAGGCCAACACGACTGCCAATCAACACCGCTGGAATATTGGCAGAACTGGCCACCGCCTGGCGAATGGACATAGAGCCGGAAAAACCGCCGCCATAGTTTTTGGGAGAATAGAAGCCTGCTCCGTCTCTCAAACTGATGGGACGGTCTTCAATGGAGGAATCGGGGGTGTATTTTCCACTGGCAAAGGCACTGTAATAAACAAAGGGTTTAAAGGCCGAACCCGGCTGACGACGGGAAATGGTGACCCGATTAAGTTGGCTTTTGTTGTAGTCCACTCCCCCGGCCATGGCTTTGATGAAATGGGTTTCCGGCTCCACCGCCACTAGGGCAATCTGTAAATCCTTTGCCCTTCCCATGCGTCCCCGCAAACCGCTATAGGCGGACTTGACAGTTTTTTCCGCCAGCTTTTGGGTGTCGTAGTCAACGGTACTTTGTACTCTTAAACCGCCCTGGGCCAAGGCTTCTTTCCCGAATCTAGTTTCCAGTTCAGCAATAACTGCATCGGTAACGTAGGGCAATTTGCTGTTTTGCCAAGCAGTGGGTTGACCCAACTTGTTCTGGAGGGGTTCTTTTTTTGCTGCCTCGGCCTCGGCAGGGGTAATCCAACCAATACTGACCATGCGGTCTAGTACGACTTCTTGGCGTTCCTTAGCCGCATCAAAGTTGTTGAAAGGGCTATAGGCCTCCGGGGCTTGGATCATGCCAGCCAACATAGCCGATTCGGCCAAATCTAGATCAGCAGCGGATTTTTTAAAGTAGCTCTCAGCCGCCGTTTGGATACCGTAGTTATTATGGCCCCAGTAGATATAGTTGAGGTACATGTCCAAAATTTGGTCTTTGTCGAATACCTGTTCGACTCTGATCGCCAAAACCGCTTCGGCCAATTTGCGGGTAAAAACTCTTTTTTGGCTCAGATAAATATTTTTTACCAACTGCATGCTAAGGGTAGAAGCCCCTTCGCTTACTCCACCACTTTTAAAGTTGACTAACAGGGCCCGCCCAATGCTGTTGGGGTTGATGCCTTGGTGTTTATAAAAATTGCTGTCTTCGATCGCCAGTACGGCACGTTTTAGGTTGGGAGAAATTTCCGCCAGGGGCACAATTTTGCGATGTTCTTCCCCGTGGAGACTGAGTAATTCCCGTCCTTTGGCATCGTAGATATAACTGGTTTGGGCGGGCACGTAGGAAGTTAGACCCCGCACATCGGGGAGATTACGAAAACTAAAGGCCAAGCCAGCCACCCCTCCTGCCACCACAGCGGTAGAAACTAGACCCACCCCCAGAAAAGTGGTACCGGTGGTGCGCAATACCCGCTGGAAAAAATTAGGCTGGGCTTTGGCTTTGACCTTGGTGGAAGATGGTTTTAGGGTGCTAGTGGATGACACGGTGTAAGAACTTCCTCACGCCAGGAAATGGAATTTGTAACCTTGCAGACTCAGATGATTAAAATTAGTTACTCCCCAGGAACAATTTTCCCCGGAATTAATCTTAGTTTAGCTTACCGACATTCGCCCAGAAGTCAACTGAACTAGGCTAACCCAGTCCCAAGCTCGCTTAGAGGGGACTTTTTGCCAAAATCAACTTGAATGGGACAAATTAGCGGGCCAGTTAGCGATATTGGGACCAAGCCACTGGCGACAGGCCGGAATTAAATACTCTGCTAAATGTTGGGCGTCTACCCCCAGAATTGTTCTTTGTTGAGACGCTAAAATACCGGCTTGGGCATGCCACCAGGCTGCTGTTGCCACCCTTTGGGCAAGGTCAAATTTTTCTGGCTGGGCCAAGATACCCCCCATCAGTCCCGTGAGGACATCCCCACTGCCTCCTCGGGCTAGGGCTGGAGTACTATCTTTAATTACCCAGGTGGGGCCCGTTGGACTAGCAATGACCGTTTTAGCCCCTTTGAGCAGCACTGTGGCCTGACACATAGCCACCGCTGTTTGCACTGCAGTGAGGCGATCGCCTTGGTCAATGTCGGGAAAAAGTCTTTTAAATTCACCTCCATGGGGAGTTAACACGGTGGGGGCTGTCCGTGCTGCCAATAGGGGTAGTAATTGTTGCTGAGCTAATTGATTGAGACCATCGGCATCCAAAATCAGGGGACAATTAACCGACAAAACTTCTTCCACCACGGGGCCTACGCCCGAGCCTAACCCTGGTCCAAGGGCCACAGCACTGTAACGGGATAGGTCCAAATTGCCCAAACCGGCGATCGCCCCGGAGGGAGTTTCCAAAAGACCTTTCACCAAAACTTCGGGACATTGACTGTGGAGCAAGGCCTTAATCCCCATGGGCACCGCCACTGTCACCATCCCCACCCCACTGGCCCTGGCCCCCAGAGTAGTTAGCAACGCTCCCCCGGCATACTGTTGAGAACCGCAGATCAGTAATAGGTGGCCCTGTTGATACTTGTGGATCACTAACGGGTGACTGAGGGGCAATGTTTGTTGAGCTTGGTCAGCTCCAAGGACTTGCACTGGCCAAACTTTTCCTAAAACATTGGCGATCGCCTGGGGGGGTAAACCGATGCCCAATAACTCCGTCTGGCCTAGGTGGGCCAAAGCCCTGTCCTGAAAGTAAGCTCGTTTCCAAAGACCAAGACAAAAACTCCGGTCTGCCTCCACTGCTACACCTAAAATTTCCCCCGTATCTGTCTCAATACCTGAAGGTAGATCGATACTGACCACGGGTACGGATAAATCGTTAATGGCTATGACCACATCGGCCATCGCCCCGGTGATAAGTCTAGTTAAACCAACGCCGAACAAGGCATCAATAATCAGGTCGCAATGGGCCAAAGCCTGGACCCCTTCCACCCAAGAGATGCCTAAACTTTTGCCGTAGTCAGCGTGGTTTTGGGTCAGGGGTTTTAACTTGTCCAAGGGTTGTAAAACCTGAACTTGGTAGCCCTGGAGCTTTAGTTCCCTAGCCACCACTAAACCATCACCACCGTTATGGCCCGGGCCCACCACTACACCGATGCGGGGATATGTGCTGAGGGGATAGAGCGTGGACAACCTGTGGGCGATCTGTAGAGCCGCTTTTTCCATCAAGGCCGCCACTGGCATACCCTGGGTGAATAGCCAATTTTCAATCTCCTGCATTTGGGCCGCACTGACCACTGCCCGGAACCATGGAGACGTCACTGCCATAATCTTTTTCCTTCAACTCTTAGGCCAATGCTGGATCCACCAACGGCGATCGGTGCTGGAGTTGCCATTGATCCAGATATTCATACCACAGCGGCAATCCTTCCCCCGTGCGAGCAGACACTGCAAAAATTTGCGCTTGGGGAGCCACTTGCCGTAGGTTTTGCCAAGCCAGCTCTGCGTCAAAGTCCACGGCGGCGGCAATGTCCTGTTTGGTAACTAAAATAACCTCGGCCGATTTGAAGGTGGCGGGATATTTGAGGGGCTTATCCTCCCCTTCTGTGACGGAAAATAATACAACCCGTAAATCTTCCCCCAGATCATAGGCCGTGGGGCAAACTAAATTACCGACATTTTCAATGATCAATTGATCGATATTGTCTAAATCTAACTTTTGGGCCGCCTTGGCCACCATTTCCGCTTCCAGATGGCAAATATTTCCTGTGGTGACCTGAATGGCGATCGCCCCGGCACTGCGGAGACGTTGGGCATCGTTATCGGTGGCCAAATCCCCCACAATCACGGCGGTGGGATGGTCTTTTTGTCGATCGCCGACCATTTTTTCGATCAGAGCAGTTTTACCGGCTCCGGGAGAAGAGAGGAAATTCATCACCAGTAAGCCCTTAGCCTGGAAATAGCCCCGATTCCTTTCCGCTAGGCGGTCATTCTTGCTGAGAATGCCTTGGCCAATGGCAATGGACTGGCGATCGGGTTCAATGGTCACAGTCTGCTGACTTGGACTTTGGCTGTAGTTGCCATGGTGGTGATGATGTTCTTGCTGGTTATGGTCATCATGGCTGTGGGCAAAATTTCCATCGCCATGGTGATGATGGCTATGGGCAACGGTTCCCACCGCACTACAACCGCAGTTTTGGCACATAATAACCTTCCCCCTCGGGCGGAAATATTAATGTTATGACCCCATGGTAAGAGAGGATGCTTGAAAGAGGTTCTACTTTAATTGCCATTTGGCACAGTAATCTGGAATGGATGGTGGAGACCCAGGTTTGTCTTTTCTGGCTCCATTGATTAAATATCCAATTTCCCAGCCCCATTTTTGTAATGACAGCTCCCCTAACCCTCAACTTACTCCAAGGTTCTGTTCGTTTTCCCTTTAGTGCCGAAGCGGCGATCGCCCTCCAGGGGGAGATCAACCAATTGGTCAATCAATTAAAGGCCATTGGTGCTCAGGTTAACCAGGGAGGCCGACCGGAGAAGCAACAGAATTTGGAATATTGCCACAGTGGAGAAGTCTTTTTAGAAGTATTTTGCAACCCAAATATTTACCCCAGCCCCTTTGCGGCTAAGGTATTGCTCACACTACGGGACGACCGGATTCGTTTGACTACGGAAGCGGAATTGCCCAGACTCATTGAAGATTTGGCTGAATATCTAGCCCAGCATGGTTAGATCCAGCCCTGGTAAACCTTGTAAACAGTGCCCAACCAATGTTTTCCCTGCCCAAAAATTTTCTTCAACCTCTCCCTCTCCAACCAGGCGATCGCCTCACTGTGGTGTCTCCCAGCGGTAGTCTGCGGGAATCGACGGATTTGCACAAAGGGGTGGATATTTGGCGATCGTGGGGCTACGAGGTAATTTTCAGCCAAGGTTACGAAAATCGCTTCGGCTACCTAGCGGGAACGGATCAACAACGTAGGCAAGATTTACTCAACGCTTGGTTAGACCCCCAATGTAAAGGAATTTTATGTAGTCGGGGGGGCTACGGCTCCGCCCGGTTACTGGAAGATTGGCAATGGCCGGAAATTAGCCAACCAAAATGGGTGTTGGGTTTTTCCGATGTCACAGGGATTTTATGGAGTTTGCTCAAGTCAGGCATTATCAGCCTCCACGGGCCGGTATTAACTACCCTCAGCGATGAGCCGGATTGGGCTTTGGAACGATTAAAAACCTATCTCCAGGGTTTACCGCTACCATCTTTAACCGGAAAAAGTTGGCAGAGTGGAAAGGTTCAAGGGCGTTTAGTGGCAGGTAATTTAACCGTTGCTACCCATTTTTTAGGAACAGCATGGCAACCAGATTTTGAAAACGTAATTTTGGCGATCGAAGATGTGACCGAAGCCCCCTATCGCATTGACCGCATGGTAACCCAATGGCGAGCCTCCGGCAATTTATCCCAGGTAGCTGGCATTGCCCTGGGGCGGTTCAGTGAATGTGAAGCTCCCGCCGGATTCCCCAGTTGGACAGTGGAAGAAGTCCTTGGCGATCGCCTGGGGGATTTGGGCATACCAGTGGTGGCGGATTTACCCTTTGGTCATGGCGGCGTCAATGCCATTTTGCCCGTGGGTAGCAAAGCGGAATTGGATGGGGACGCTGGCACCCTCAGCTTTTTGTAAAGTTTTATCATCTTTTACCTCCGGAGATATTCATTGTCATAGCTCCGGTATTAATGCTCCAGATTGGTCTGGGCAATAGCTTTGTGGCGATTATGGCCGGGGAAAAAATTCATAAAACTTATTAAAATTATTTGTTAATGAGTTTATAGCTTAACTACAAAAAGTTAATAGCTTGCTGGCATAAATAATCAATTTTTCTTGAAAAATATTTAGAAGAAATTCTTATACAGCAGAGGTTATGGACTCCACTCTCTATCTTAAGACATAGACAATTTTATTCTTAATAAACAATTAAGAATTGTGTCAGCCCGGCAAAAAAGTGTGTCCAAATAGTTTGTTTTAGGTAAAATCCATTACAGACGGAAGGATTTTTCTGGGCAAATATCTATTCAACGTCACTGCTGTGCTTTCATTGGTCAAAATTGCCGCTGCCCAAACCCGGTGGCCAAAGAGAGACAACAGTAAATATTCTCGACATGGAGTTTCCTTGTCTATGAACATCAATCCTCTCCTGCGGGCCTACGAACACGGTGTGCGCCGCTTCCCCAGGGAAAATTTACAAAATGCTGACCTATCGGGATTCACTCTGATTTCCGTCGATTTTGAGCGCACGAACCTGATCGGTAGTAATTTGCAGCGCACCTTTTTGACCAAAGCCCGCCTAGGGCACTGCCAAATGAACTGGGCAGATTTGACCTATGCCAAACTCAACCAAGCAGATTTAAGCCATGCCGATCTGACCAAAGCCAGTCTCTACGGGGCTTTTGCAGTTAAAACTAATTTCAAAGGAGCTAAGCTGAGCGGGGCAACCCTAGCCCATGCCAATCTCCGGGGAGCTAATCTGGAGCAGGCTAATCTGACCGGAGCTAATCTGTTCGCTGCCAATTTACGGGAAGCCAATTTCCAGAAAGCCGATTTTTCCTGGGCTAATTTACAGGAAGCTTGTCTTAGTCTGGCTAATTTGCGCGATGCTAGGTTGTGGGCAACGGATTTGCGCCGGGCTTTTATGAAGGAAATGGATTTAAGTGCTCTCAGTCTCCACGGTTTAGCCATGGATGGGGCGAAATTAACCGGCAGTTGCCTGCGGGACACAAACCTTAGTCACTCTAGTTTGCGGGGCGCTAACCTCCGGGGGGCAGATTTAACCGGGGCAAATCTCACTGGAGTGGACCTGACCGGGGCTGATCTGATGGGGGCCAACCTAACCCAGGTAGTTTGGCACGATGTCGTGGTGGAAGGCGTTAATTGGGAAGAGGCGATCGCCGACCAGTCCATGTTTCGCGAAGGAATATTAGGACTGGGAAACCATCACAATCACCGCAGTCATAATTGCCACCAGGGGCGTCAGGGAATAAATATTAGTTGCTTTGGGGGACTCCAGGCCGCCTATGTCATTTAACTGAAATTCACTGCAATCATAAACAACTAATCAACAAAATTACTAACAGCGGGAAAATTCCCCCTAAAAGATCAGTGTTTCTAGAAGGGCAGCACAACCAAAGGATGCCAAGGCAACTTTAATGAGACGTAGTCCCTGCTGATTCAACCAATCCCGTTGGCGACGGAAGAACATGTAAGCATTCATGGCCCCCATCAAAAAGAACAGCAGAGAGAGCCAGTTGGTTTCTTTGGTAGCTGTGTCTGCGGAGGACATCGCCCAGGTCTGTGAGGATTGCATGTTTGATTTCTCCAGGTAAACCAACTTTGACAACTACACCTTAACAAAAGCCAAGGCAATTGTAAACCTTTGTTAAGTATTGTTGACTGGGGTGAAATTTTCTGCATTTCTTAGAAGGGCAGGCCCCAGGCTTGCCATTGTTGCCGGAGCCAACCGGAAGCCCGTAATTGCAATAGGATTTGGTTAACTTCCCGTTGTAGGGCTTGGTGTTGTAATCCTTTGGCCATGGCGATCGCCATGGGGTTAACTGTTAATTGCAAAGGCAAATGATAGTAATCGGATTGGGATTGGGCCCAGCCGCTCAGCACGGAATTGTCCCCAGCAAAGGCCATGGCTTGGCCCTGTTCTAGAATTTGATAGGCTTGGTCGTAGGAATCTACCCCCACAAGGGTAGCTTGGGGAAATGCTTGTTTGATAACGGGAATGGTGCCGCTGTTATTAAGCACCGCAATGGTGTGAGCCTGGTTGCGGTCTAGGTTTTTCAGGGAGCCGTTTTTGCTAATTAAACCAACTCCGTCCATATAGTAGGGCGGGGAAAAATCCACCAGGCGATCGCGAGCAGGATTTTGGCCCATTTGGGCAATGATTAAATCCACGTCACCGTTGAGTAATAGGGGAAGCCGGTCCTGATTCTGTACCGGAACCAACTCCACCGCCGTTTCATCCCCCAGCAAAGCCAAAGCTAAACGACGGGCCAAAGCAATTTCTAAACCAGCTAATTCCCCCTGTCCATCCCGAAAACCCAAAGGTCGTAAATTATCCTTCACTCCCACCCTTAATTTACCCCGTTGCCGAATTGCTTCTAGGCTGACTTCTCGGCTAGCCATAGCGGTTTCCAAGACCATGGTTTGGGCCATCGCACTGACAGTTAAACCCGGAATTAAAAATAGTAAACAGCTAGCGACAATTAGGCCACGCATGGGAAGAGTAGTATAAGTAAAAGAGCAAAAAATTTCTCCATACGGAGAAAACTAACTACTTTATTGAACACTTAAAGAAGGCAACCAATTAACCAAAGCGGGGAAAATAATAATTAACAGTAACACTAAAATTTGCAGACCAATGAACGGTACGGCTCCCCGATAAATTTGCCCAGTGGTTAGGCTCGCTGGTGCCACTCCCCGTAAGTAAAAGAGGGCAAAACCAAAGGGCGGTGTGAGGAAGGAGGTTTGTAAATTGGCTCCCACAATGACACCGTACCAAATTAAATCAAGGTTTAGTGCCTCTGCCACAGGTTTAAACATGGGTAGGACAATAAAGGCAATTTCAAAAAAATCAATGAAAAATCCTAGTATGAAAATGGTGATCATACTAATGGCTAAAAAGCCAATTTGGCCACCGGGTAAATTAGCCAAAAGATCAAACATAAATCGATCGCCTTCCAGCCCCCGGAACACTAAGCTAAACGCAGTTGACCCCAATAGGATTAGCATCACCATGCTGGTAATGCGTAGGGTGGCGTCACAGACTTTCCAGAGGGCTTTCCAGTTCAGACGTTGATTAAAATGGGCCAAGGCGATCGCCCCGATGGAACCCACGGCCCCTGCTTCGGTGGGACTAGCAATGCCGAAGAAAATACTCCCCAGCACCAACAGAATTAAAACTAACGGGGGCAACATCACCTGCACTATACGTCTGCGTAATTCCTGGCCGCCAATGTTCCTAACTTCGGCCGGTAAAGCCGGGGCTAAGTCCGGTTTTAACCAGGCAATTATCAAGACATAAAGGGCAAAACTGCCGGCCATCATTAGTCCTGGAAGGAGGGAGCCGATAAATAAGTCCCCCACGGAAACTCCCAATTGATCAGCTAAAACGATCAAAACTACGCTAGGAGGAATGATTTGTCCCAGGGTGCCAGAGGCGACAATGACACCGGATGCTAACTCTTTGCTGTAGCCATAGCGCAACATAATGGGTAGGGAAATTAAACCCATGGCCACAACGGTGGCCGCCACAACTCCGGTGGTTGCCGCCAGCATAGTACCCACTAGGATCACCGCCAGGGCTAGTCCTCCCCGCAAATGCCCCAGGATAATACCCATGGTTTCTAATAGTTGCTCAGCAATGCCAGACCGCTCCAGCATGGATCCCAAAAAGATGAAAAAGGGAATAGCCAGCAGAGTACCATTGGCCATAATGCCAAAAATCCTTTGGGGCATGGCGGACAAGAATATGGGGTCAAAAGAACCTAAAGCCGCGCCGATGATGGCAAATAAAATCGCCACTCCCCCCAGGGAAAAGGCAACGGGATAGCCACAGCCCAGGAAGACCAATGCCCCCACAAACATCATTGGCCCTAACCAGTCGTAGTCCACCATTAACCCCTAGCCTCCGTATCAAAATGACCAAGGGCGATCGCCAGATTTTTAATTACTTCCGCGATGCCTTGGACAATTAGCAACACAAAACCGACAATAATCATGGTTTTAATGGGATAACGGGGTAATCCTCCCGGATCCGGCGAAGTTTCCCAAATGTGCCAGGAATTGATCACCGATTCCCAAGAATAAAAAATCACCAGCCCACAAAACGGGAATAAAAATAAACAAGTACCTAATAAATTCACCCAAGCCCGCTGGCGATCGCCAAGGGATTTGTAAAAAATATCCACCCGCACATGGTCATTGGTTTGCAGGGTGTAGGCAGCACCGAGAAGAAAAACTAGATCAAACAAATACCATTGGGCTTCTAGCAAACCATTGGAGGCCAAGTTCTGGCCTACTAAGCGGCCGAGGTAGCGCCCCACCACATTCCAGCCGCCAGTTAGTACCATTGCCAATACTAACCATGCGGTAAATTTCCCAATCCAAGCGGTGAATTGATCGATAAGCTGGGCAATTTTGAGTAATTTGTCCACTAATTACTGGCCTCCCTCAGCCAAAGAACTTCCCATAAAAATAGAGCAAATTCTAGATGTTCAGACTACAACCTAGACCAGCAAGTTTCGCCATTAAACAAATAAAAAATCCTCACCATTTTACTAGCGAGGACAATTTGACTCTAAAAATAAGAATGTCAAATTCTATAGCTTGACTTCGATATCAACCCCGGCAGGGAGATCCAACTTCATCAGAGCGTCAATGGTCTTGGAAGAAGGCTGATAAATGTCGATAATGCGGCGGTGGGTGCGGGTTTCAAAATGTTCCCGGGAATCCTTATCCACGTGGGGAGAGCGCAACACACAATAAATTTTCCGTTTGGTGGGCAAAGGAATCGGCCCCACAGCGGCGGCATTAGTACGATTAGCGGTATCAACAATTTTGTCGCAGGATGTATCGAGGAGGCGACGGTCAAAGGCTTTGAGGCGGATACGGATTTTTTGTTGTTGCAATGTTGCCATGGAAATTTAACTCAGAATTAGCGGACTGTTTAATTGTCAAGGTTCAGAAAGTTGAATAGTCAGTGGGGCTGGCCCAGTCAGAAAAAACTTACCGTAACCAACCCAACACCAACTACATCATGAATGTTGTTCTAAGGACTACTTCAAAATCTTAGAAACAACACCGGCGCCGATGGTACGACCACCTTCGCGGATAGCAAAACGCATCCCCTGTTCAATGGCGATCGGGTTAATGAGCTCAACGGTCATTTTGATACGATCCCCAGGCATAACCATTTCCACAGCACTGCCGTCGTCAGCGGTGTAGCTTTTGATGGTACCGGTTACGTCAGTGGTCCGTACATAGAACTGAGGGCGGTAGTTGGCAAAGAAAGGAGTGTGGCGGCCACCTTCTTCTTTCTTGAGCACGTAAACTTCCCCTTCAAATTCGGTGTGGGGAGTGATGGAACCGGGTTTAGCCAAAACCATACCCCGTTCGATGTCCTCTTTTTGAATCCCCCGGAGGAGCAAACCCACGTTGTCCCCAGCCATTCCCTCTTCAAGGGTTTTTTGGAACATTTCCACACCGGTAACAGTGGCTTTACGGGTATCTTTAATGCCGACGATGGAAATTTCTTCGCCAACTTTAACTTTTCCGCGCTCAATCCGACCGGTGGCAACGGTACCACGACCAGTGATGGAGAATACGTCTTCCACCGCCATCAAGAAGGGCTTATCAACTTCCCGCTCAGGGGTGTCGATGTAGTCGTCAACGGCTTTCATGAGTTCAAGAATCGCATCTTTGTATTCTTTTTCTCCTTCGATCGCCTTGAGGGCAGAGCCAGCAACGATGGGAATGTCATCACCGGGGAAATCGTAGTCGCTGAGCAATTCACGAACTTCCAGTTCCACCAATTCCAGCAGTTCTTCGTCGTCCACCATGTCTTTCTTATTCAAAAAGACCACCAGTTTGGGAACCCCTACTTGCTTAGCCAAAAGAATGTGTTCCCGGGTTTGGGGCATGGGGCCATCAGCGGCGGAAACCACCAGAATCGCACCGTCCATCTGGGCAGCACCGGTGATCATGTTTTTCACATAGTCAGCGTGACCAGGACAGTCTACGTGGGCATAGTGACGGCTATCGGTTTCATACTCAACGTGGGCAGTATTGATGGTAATGCCCCGGGCTTTTTCCTCAGGAGCCGCGTCAATATCTTCATATTTCCGGGCTTTGGCACCACCCAATTCCGCCAAGGTCATGGTGATCGCCGCCGTTAGGGTGGTTTTACCGTGGTCAACGTGACCAATGGTGCCAATGTTTACGTGGTCTTTCGTCCGTTCAAATTTTGCGCGTGCCATGAATAAATAAGTCCTTTGATTGTTTCTACACAGATTGCAGTCCTAGGAGAACTGCCGGCTTAGGCATAGCCTCTGCTTTTGGCGACGATCGCCTCGGCAACATTACGGGGTACTTCTGCATAATGGCTAAATTCCATCGAAAAAATACCCCGGCCTTGGGTTTTTGACCGGATATCGGTCGCATAGCCAAACATTTCCGCCAATGGAACACTAGCGGCCACTTTGGCTATGCCCTGCTCCGTTTCCTGGCCCTCAATATGGCCCCGACGGGCATTGAGGTCACCGATCACGTTGCCCATGAAGTCATCAGGAACTTCAATTTCGACTTTCATGACCGGCTCTAGGAGCACAGGGTCAGCTTGGCCCACAGCCTCCCGGATTGCCATGGAACCAGCAATCTTGAAGGCCATTTCCGATGAGTCCACATCATGGAAAGACCCATCTACCAAGGTGGCTTTGAGGTCAATGACCGGGTAGCCCGCCAATACCCCCGAAGCACAGGCTTCTTTCATCCCCTGTTCCGACGGAGCAATGTATTCCTTGGGAATAACGCCACCGACGATTTTAGAGACAAATTCAAAGCCCGTCCCTGGCTCGGTAGGCTCCACCTTAATGACCACATGGCCATATTGGCCCTTGCCCCCACTCTGGCGAATAAATTTACCTTCTGCCTGTACTGCCTTACGGATGGTTTCCCGATAGGCTACTTGGGGAGCACCCACATTGGCCTCCACCTTAAATTCCCGTAGCATGCGGTCCACCAGAATTTCTAAATGCAATTCTCCCATGCCAGCAATTACCGTTTGGTTGGTCTCGGGATCGACACTGACGCGAAAAGTGGGATCTTCCTCGGATAAAGATTGTAAAGCTTTGGAAAGCTTATCCATATCCTGTTTAGTTTTTGGTTCCACCGCTACGGAAATAACTGGCTGGGGGACAAACAAGGATTCTAAAATAATCGGCTCTTGGTCATCACAAAGGGTATCCCCAGTGAGGGTATCCTTGAGCCCCAACACTGCGCCCAAATCTCCGGCATTTAACTGGTCCACCTCAATGCGGTCATCGGCTTTGAGGATGATTAATCGGGAAATGCGTTCCTTCTTCTCTTTGGTGGAATTCAATACATAACTGCCCTTTTCCAACACGCCGGAATAAACCCGCACGAAGGTGAGCCGGCCAAACGGGTCCGCCATTACTTTGAAGGCCAAAGCTGACAGGGGAGCTTTATCTTCCGCCGGTCTGGTGGCTACTTCGCCATCGGGTAGATGCCCTTCGATCGCCGGTACTTCCAGGGGGGAGGGGAGGTAATCCACCACCGCATCCAGTAAAAGCTGAACTCCCTTATTTTTAAACGCGGAGCCACAGAGCACTGGCACCATGGTTCCGGCAATGGTTCCCCGGCGCAGACCGGCTACCAATTCATCGGCGGTTAACTCTTCTCCTTCCAAATATTTTTCCATCAGGGCATCATCAGCTTCCGCTACGGATTCTACCAAGCGTAAGCGATATTCCTCCACCTTATCCTGCACTGCAGCGGGAATGGGAACTTCCTGGATATCTGTGCCCAAATCGTTTTTGTACAAATAGGCCTTCATGCGCACCAAATCCACAATGCCTTCAAACTCCGCTTCACTGCCGATGGGAATTTGAACGGGGACCGCATTGGCCCGTAGGCGATCGCCAATCTGTTGACAGACCCGGAAAAAATTAGCCCCGGTGCGGTCCATCTTATTGACAAAGGCAATGCGGGGCACTTGGTATCGTTCCGCTTGACGCCACACTGTTTCTGATTGGGGTTGCACTCCACCCACGGAACAAAATACAGCAATTACTCCGTCCAACACTCGCATGGAGCGCTCCACCTCAATGGTGAAATCCACGTGCCCCGGAGTGTCAATGATGTTGATATGATGCCCCAACCAATCGGTACTAATAGCGGCGGCGGTGATGGTGATGCCCCTTTCCCTTTCCTGGGCCATCCAGTCCGTTACTGCCGTACCTTCATGAACCTCACCGATTTTATGAACCACGCCAGAGTAGAACAGAATCCGTTCCGTCGTGGTGGTCTTACCCGCATCAATGTGGGCGGCGATACCAATGTTACGTATTCGTTCTAGGGGCACTGTGCGAGCCATAAAGTTTACTCCTAACCGGGGGTTCGACCAAAAACAAGCTCTCTCTTTCCCAAGGGAAAACGGGAGGCCATTAACAATTCTATACGTTTTCCCCGATCTTTCTAGATCTGCAACTAAATCTAGGGGGAATTTTCCTGAAAACTAACCCAGGGAGGCGTGGGGGCAACTCAACCCCAAACCTGTATCAATGTTGCCTTGCCTATTGCCTAGTAGCGGTAATGGGCAAAGGCCTTGTTGGCTTCGGCCATGCGGTGGGTTTCTTCCCGCTTTTTGATGGCGGCGCCGGTTTCATTGGCGGCGTCCATAATTTCGTTAGCCAATTTGCTTTCCATGGTGCGACCACCCCGAGCACGGGAAAAATGCACCAACCAACGTAAAGCTAGGGCAGTTCCCCGGGCAGGACGAACTTCCATGGGCACTTGGTAGGTGGCACCACCAACCCGGCGGGCTTTAACTTCCACCAGGGGAGTCAAGTTTTTGATTGCCTTTTCAAACACTTCCAAGGGATCTTCGCCAGTTTTCTCTCCAACGGAGGCCAAGGCATTGTAAACAATGCTAGAAGCTAAGGATTTTTTGCCGGAGCGCATTACCCTACGGATGGTCATACTCAGCAGAGTGCTGTTGTAAACGGGATCTGGGGGCACAGGGCGCTTTTTGACATTGCCACGACGAGACATAACTTTTTACTCTTTTTGCTCTGGATAATGATTAAAAGTTGTGATCACTGCCAAACGTTTCGGGCTGGGTTGCCGAAAGTAAGGGGAGTGGTAAAGCCAGCTACACCTTCACTGAACAGGGGCGGCTAGGCTAATGGAAAGTTGGGAAAGTTATTTCTTCGCTTTTTCCCGTTTGGTGCCGTATTTGGAGCGACCCTGTTTGCGGTCTTTAACTCCGGTGGCGTCCAACGTGCCCCGCACAATGTGGTAGCGAACCCCAGGTAAATCTTTTACCCGACCGCCCCGGATTAGTACTACGGAGTGTTCTTGTAGATTGTGGCCAATGCCAGGGATATAGGCCGTTACTTCAAACCCGGAGGTGAGGCGTACCCGGGCCACTTTCCGGAGGGCGGAGTTGGGCTTTTTGGGGGTGGTGGTGTAAACCCTAGTGCAGACTCCCCGCCGTTGGGGACATTGCTTGAGGGCAGGGGATTTAGTTTTCTTCTGTACCTTCGAGCGTTCGCTACGAATTAGCTGCTGGATAGTTGGCATGTGTTAAATATAGTGGGAATTAGGATCGTTCTCCTAATAGATAAGAAAATCATCGACAAATTTTCATCATACCGCTGCCTATTTAGCGCTGTCAACCTAAGTTTTATCTGCTGCGATGAAGGTGACGGGTAGGTATTGCAAGTCCGTGGGATGGTCTATGTCCGGTAGGGTTGGTAAGTCGTAAGGGCGATCGCCATTTTGGACAATTTTTGCCAAGGTCTGTTGGTAAACGACTCCAGTGCCCCAGTCAATTTGCTCGAAATAGGCTGGGTTGAAGTTGGTCAAGCCCATTAGATAATAACCGCCATCCAGGGCCGGCCCCAACACTACCGGGTAATTATCCAAGGCAGTGAAAGCGGTTCGGAGTAACCCTTGAGTAATACCAGGGCAATCAATGCCGATAATCACAACTTTGTTGCCTCCCTGCCCAAAGGCCCACTGGCAAGACTGTTGCAGGCGATCACCTAAATCTCCAGTTCCTTGGGGTTGGTAACAAAAATTAGTTCCTAGCCATTGTTCCATCTGCTGTCTAGTTCCGCCAGTGTAAAAAACAGTTATTTGACAAGGGGCATCGGTTTGGCAGCGAAAATTATGGGCGGTTTGAACGGTATGTTCCGTCAGTTGTTGCTGTAGCTTGGCCGCTCCCCTAGGGCCAAGGGCAGGGATCAGGCGAGTTTTGGTTTTTCCGGGTTCTGGCCAACGGGTGAAAATAATTAAATGCTGTTCAGCCATGGAAAGTGGGGGGGCGGAGATAAATAACTCCAGTCAACTCCGGCCATTCTGTTAATCTTGAGAACGGCTAATTTATCATAATTTTTCCAGCAGTTGTAGAGGTTACAGTCCATGAAAGTGGCAGTTATTGGTAGCGGTGGACGGGAACATACTTTGGCTTGGTCGTTAGTTCGATCGCCGGAGGTGAGCCATTGCTATTGCTTGCCGGGAAATGGCGGTACTGCTGGGTTACCGAAAACAGAAAATGTGGCGATCGCCGTGGATCAACTGGGGAAAATCTGTGAATTTTGCCAAACGGAAAAAATTAATTTAGTAGTGGTGGGGCCGGAATTGCCCCTCACCCTGGGGTTGACCGATCAATTACAAGCACTAGGTATAAAAGTTTTTGGCCCCACCAAAGCCGGGGCAGAATTGGAAGCGAGTAAATCCTGGACCAAACAGTTATTAATCGAAGCGGGAGTGCCCACAGCTTTCGGGGAAGCTTTCACTGAGACAGCTCCAGCCCAGGCCTATGCTACGAAAATGGGAGCTCCCATTGTGGTGAAAGCTGACGGTTTAGCCGCTGGTAAAGGGGTGATTGTGGCCCAAACTTTAGCCGAAGCAAACACGGCAATCGCCGAATTATTTGACCAGGGCTTTGAAAAAATTGTGGTGGAGGAATTTTTACCAGGGGAAGAGGTGTCCGTGCTAGCCCTCTGTGACGGCAAAACAGTTATTCCCCTGCTACCAGCCCAGGACCACAAACGCATTGGGGAAGGAGACCAAGGGCTCAATACTGGTGGCATGGGAGCCTACTGCCCTGCTCCCATCGCCCCGCCAGCGGTCATAGACCAGGTGCAAAAACAAATCCTACAGCCCACAGCTAATGCTTTAGCTAAACGGGGCATTGATTACCGGGGAGTATTATATGCCGGCTTAATGGTCAGTCCCGCCGGGGAAATTAAAGTGTTGGAATATAACTGTCGTTTTGGTGATCCTGAAACCCAAGCGGTGTTGCCCCTCCTGGCCACTCCTCTAGAAAAGGTATTGATGGCCTGTGTGGAACAAAACCTAGAGCAATTGGGACCTCTGCAATGGCATCCTGGTAATGCGGTTTGTGTGGTGGTGGCCGCTGGCGGTTATCCCGGCAGTTACCACAAAGGAGACGAAATTAATGGTTTGGCTGAAGCCGAAGCTCAAGATGTTACGGTATTCCACGCTGGCACAGAATTAAAAGAAAGCAAAGTTTTGACCAATGGAGGCCGGGTATTGGGAGTCACCGCCCTAGGAAAAGACTTATCCACGGCGATCGCCACTGCCTATCAAGGAGTAGAACAAATTGACTTTGATGGTATGTATTACCGACGGGACATCGGCCACAAAGCACTTTGACAAGGAGTTGGGAGCGGAAATTCTTCGGGGAGAATGGATTGGGGTAAAACAAATTTCCCCTGGGGCCGGAGAGGAAAAGACCAGTGGCCTTGGCAATGGCAAAAGTAAACCAATGGTGTCCTAAAGAGATCAACCGAGAATGTTAATATACGTTGCAGTTTGCCTTGAACTACCTTCCTACATTTGCCCTTCCCCAATTTGACTATGCTTCAACGTCTTGTGCACATATTGGCTTTAACTGTCTGCGGCCTTGCTGTGGTCTCCAGTTTGACTCCGTCAGTCCGGGGACAGGGGGTCACGGAGGTGGAGGAAGTGATTATTGAGGGTAGTGGTCCCGAAAATTCTAGGGAGTTTCGTCCCCTCAACCAAGAAGGTAGTATCTTGAGCGTGGGCGCTGGACGTAGATTAATGAATGAAGCCAATGAAGCCATTAATTTAAATCAGTACGCCCTAGCGCTGGCTAAACTTCAGGAAGCCCGCAAGATTTTTAACCAATTGTCTAACTTTCATCTGCAATTAGCTAATAGTTTCTCGGGCATTAACACGGTTATTTTTGAGGAACAAAGAATTGCCGCTCTGGAAACTGGTCAACTGCGGGATGAAGCTACTTACCGTTTAGCTCTAGTACATCGAGCCAACAACGAACCAGCTTTGGCGGTGCCCCTGTTGCTACAAATTATCCGTTCCCAGAATCCCACCACGGACTTGGGCAGAAAATCCTACCAACAGCTTTATGAATTGGGTTTTGTAGCTTCCCCGTTTGAGGGACCCACCCCCACTGGCACCAATGCGGCCCCTACTGCCCCGGTGATTAATTAGTCCCAGTTGTGGTCAGCAACATCTTGACTGGACGGTGGAACGCTTACTTGGATTAGGTTTGGCTAGAATATTTTTGCTCGATCGCCGTGACCAGTTGAATACAATCCAACTCTTCCGGTTTGACTTGTTCCGTAAACCAGGCGGCCAAAATTTCCTTGGCGATCGCCGGGGAAGTGGCCCGTAAACTCATTACCAGCACATTGACATCGTTCCACCAACGGGTTCCCTTGGCAGTTTCCGCATCCCTCACTAGGGCGGCCCTGATACCCGGTACTTTATTGGCCGCAATGGAGACACCCGTTCCCGTCCAACAAAATAGTATGCCTTCCTCTACAGTTTGACCGGCCACCGCTTCAGCTAATTGTTGGGCAACCAATGGCCAAGGTCTTTTTCCCCTGCCAAGGCGCCAAATAAGCAAAGAATGAGATAGTTAGGACAGCTCTCTCAACGCTATATCCAATGCAGCAATCAGCGATTCTCCATTACTAAGCAAGTTGGGCAACATAACGTTTTAGTTTCGCCCAGAACTTCTCAATTTTGTTCAAGTCCGGTGAATATGGTGGTAAAAATATAGTAGTTTCAAATAAGGCTGAGACGCTAAATATCACAGTAAGAACGGATAATTTCATCAAGAGACGTGTCAATAGGAGCGTACATTCTAGCTCGTTTCAAGGCGCTAAAGTCATGCTCAATATCATTTAAATC
>NZ_CP019225.1:2300934-2379810 GCF_010222815.1 Synechocystis sp. CACIAM 05
CTATATAAGCTACTACTCTTTGCCTTAAATCTAAACTGTAAGCCATTGTTTAAACCTGTTCATTTTATACACCCCATAATTTTACATTAAATTCTCTCATCGTTAATTGAAATGACTATAGTCATCATGCTATTTGCCTCTTTAATTCTAAGGATTTTTATCTTATTGCATTACACCAATACTTGCAGTGTTTTCATGCGAATGGCAAAATCATAGCTTTTCTAATAATCTGGAGAATAGACCTTGGCTATACTCTCACCGTGAGCCTGTATATTGGAAACTAATTCTGGAGGACAAATGAACTTAACTTGATCGCCGAAGCCAATTATCCAACGCCGAAAATCAACGTCGTCTAACATCCACTTGGGCAGAATAACTTGGAAGCGATTCGGCAATTGTTCATCTCCCGTTTTGGGCAAGTTGTATGGGGCGGCATATTTGCGATGCTGGTCTCGGTCTAATTTGGGAGACATCCGCATTTGTTTGAGAGGAAAGCGTTTGTTTCCTTCACTGACAAAGCGAAACATATAATCTGAAAACCACAATTCAATTTCAATTTCGACGGACTTCTTCTGCTGAGCTTTATGGCTTAAGTAGTTTTTTTGGTCGGTGACGCTGTTCCCTAAAAAGATGCCACCGCAGGACTGATAGAGAGTTTCTAGTTTTTGCAGTGCAAGGATTTGTTCTTCTGGTGACCGTGCGATGGGAATAACTTTGCTTAAAAATAATCGATCAATGCGCTCAAACTTGAATAGGCCAGATTGCTCGCCATCAGTCATTTCAAAGCCTAGGTACCAGCCGATGTTATGAAAGACTAACTGAATTGGATAAATTATAAAAAAGTTATCAGACTCCTTAGTGAAGCGTCCTACTCCTTTAAAATATTTAACTTCTAGTTGATAGGCGTTTTCAATGGCTTGCTCCACTTCATGGATCCTGCCAGCAAGAGAACTACAGGGTAAGCTATCTAAATCGACAATGTTGCGATTGTAAATGGCACGGACGGGATAGGTGGCTTTATTAAGTTTATAAGAATGGCTCAATCTTTCTTTAAAGCGTTCGTAAACGCCTAGTGCAAGGGGATCATCCAATCCATTTGCTTGAGCTTCTAGTAGTTTAAACGCCCGCAATAAATCTGATTCAGAGAGAATGCTAGTTCCTGCAAAATAGCCTCGTCGGAGGGAAATATTGGGGAGAATTTGGTAAGGTTTTAGAATTTTTTCAATGTCTTTTCTAATACTGTTGCCACTGTTAAATTCGACAATGCCTTGGGATTCTATTTCGTTGATGAAGGTTTGCTGAGCAGTAGCTTCTGGATTGTATAATAGCGAATTGTGGAGAATGAAGCGAATGGTCTTGATTAAGCGGCAGAAGGCATCTTTTTCCGAATAGGGATGGGTAATTAAATCAGTATCTTCTAGGGGACTTAATGCGATTTCTTTGAGGTTTTGGTTGATGCCAATAAGATTGTTACTTTCCAGCCAGTCTAAATCACGGTTGATAGCGTCTTTGTTTGCATAGATAGGATGGTGAATTTTGCTGATAATGGCGCAGATTTCATCGATTTCAGTCTCAAATGCTTGCTCTGTTCCTAAAATTGTTTTCAGTTGGTCGGAATCGGTATGTTGTAAGTTACCAATGCCGGGATAGTGAATGATCAGGCTAATCAGGTGCATTAGGCGATCAAAGTCCAGTAGTCGGGAGTATTGATGCAGTTCTACTTTGCGGTTTTGGGTACGATTCCGACGGTTGATTTGACTACGGGAGACTTTAGCCAGTTGATTGTCTAATTTACTGAGGTCGAGACTACCATCTTTAAAGGGAATATCAATAACAGCAGTAAAGCCTTCAGCGGGAATGGGGGGAAATTGCTTTAAGTCTTGGAAATAGTCGTCAATGACAAATTCTGGAACTTGGCGATCGCGTTGTTGGTTCCATTGTTTACAGGTGTCTAATGGGGTTTTGAGATGTATGCCGATAATATCAATATCGCCAAGTTGTTTAATTTTTTGGATTAGTTCTATGCGCCAGGGTCGTTTGGCGTTGGTAGCATCGTAAATAACCGAATGACCAGCATCGATGTTTTCTTTAAGTTGTCTAAAGACTTCATTTTCAACTTGCTCCCAGTTACCCTGAATAGATTCTTTGCCAAATAATCCGGCACGAGTTTTATCAGTGGAGATTATTTGATAGGTAGGATTTTGTTTGACAAGGTTATCTGCGACGGTGGATTTACCGCTAGATGGATAACCAATTAGAAAAAGTATTGAACAACTCATTATTTTTCAAGAATTTTGAAGGGAGCCAAATATTTTTTAATTTATAGATTTACTTTCTGTAGAAATCTCATCTGAGCTACTAGAAGGTTCAGATTGTTCACCGTTAGCTTTTTCTATAGGCTCTGGAATCTCTGTAGATTTTGAATTAAAACTATTGATCAATTGCGGGCGAGGTATAAGTTTTGGTTTACTTTTTGTGAGATTTGCCACTGAGATACTAGAAGGTTCAGATTCTTCACTGTTATCTTTTTTCAGAGGTTCTAAAGCTTTTTTCAGATCTGTATCAGAACTATTAACTGGTGTGTTGGGACAGGTTGACAAAAATTCACAAATGCTAGTCATAAACTGTCTTAAATCTTTGATTACTTCATCATAATTTTCCTGTTGAAAGAAAGCAGTAATTTCATTTTGATTAAGTGATGTTTTAGATGCTTTTCCAATTTTATTATATTGATTTAGCTCAATTGATACAACATTTAATTCTTGTTTATTGGTATAGATCTTGCCATGTATTTCTTCGTACTTTAAATAGTTATTAACTGTGAGATATAATTGATTTGAAGTTTCCCGTTTTGAGTTGAATGTCAATTGACCAGCTTTATTGTCAAGACTAATAAAGTCTTTAATGTTTTTGATCTTTTTCTCTAGTAATTCATGAGATAAATCTTTTTTTAGTCGAATAATTGATTCATATTTTGTTCTTGGTTTTAAAATTTTTGTTTCGTCAAAAATCACTTCTTGATCAAGTTTATTTGCTAAGAATTCTTCATCTTTTAGACTCTGCAAATCAAATCTAAATACTAAACCTGCATTTGTTGAATAGGGCTTATAAAAACAATTAATTTCAAAGCCTTTATCTTTAACTTTATCAGTAAGGATATTCATAACTTCTTCGTTACTTCTGTTGTTAAGTGACCATTCGGGCAAAAGAATAGTAATCGACATAATAGATGAAAAGAAAATAGTACTAAAATTAGAAAGTAAGAATTAAACAAGAATAATTATTAACGATAATCGAAAAAATAAGAAGAAATATTTTCTGCTAACCTAACGACGAAGCATGGCTTTATCTCGATGAGAACCTAAATTTCTAATTTTAAAGATTAATGATATAGATTTATTTGAGTTAATTACATTGATACTAGCTAAGCAAAAATCTATTTTTTGTTGAATATTCTTAATCTTTAATTGCTCGTTTTTACTCAATATTTTTATTTCCGTGGGCTTGTCATACTCTCTATCTAAAATCTCTATTTGTCCAAATTCTTCCATTTTTAAAATAAATTCATCTATTAACAGTTCCACTTGTAGTGAAGCGTATCTACAGAACTCTCGAAAGTCATTCTTCATTCTAGCTCTAACCATCATTCGACAATCATATCTAAGTTGATCTTTAAGATCAGAGTTTTCTGCTTTTTTTAAGTAGTCTAAAGAGAAATAATCTATAGATTGCAAAAGCTTGTTAACCTGACGATATCCTTCATAATCTGTAACCTTGATATAGTTTTCAATCTTCACAAGAAGTTCATTAATAACATCAATGCTTTGAGATATTTCTTTCTCAGACATAGTAGCTACTTGACCTCATTAGATTCATCAATAAAACTAGACTAGGCTAGAAAGATTTTTAAATTCTTTGGATAGCTTGACATAAAGGGAATCATTTTTCCCCTTTACCATCCCCAAAAACTCGATTTTTCCCTTAAGCACCTGCTTAAAGTTAACTTCGCCCTTAACGGCTAATCGAGCCTTAGTATTATATTTTTGACGATATTCTCTTTCCGCTGCCGCTAAACCAAACTTCGCCCAAGCATGGAGCATTGCCCGAATTTGTCGCACGTAAGTCCGTTTAACATTGGGAAATTCATTGGTGGTTAATCCTGTTACCTCCTGGTGATTTCCTCGTACTTGAAGTCTTATCTTCTTTTCATTAATGTTAAAGCCATTATCCGCAATGATCCCCAAAAGGCGATCGCCAAGTAACAATTTGTCACCATCCTCGGTTTCAATGGCATAGGCCAACGCTTCGGGAAACTCCTTAAGGGTTGTAGAAAAAGTAATATCGTCTGCGTAGCGGGTATAGGTTGCTCGGCACTCCTTCGCCAAACGCTGTAACTGGCTATCCATCTTGGCACAGAGCATATTGGTGATGATTGGAGAAGTCGGCGCACCTTGGGGCAACTTATTCTCGTGACAACAAATTTGTGCTAACACAGTAGCCACCGAAGCTGGCAAATTATAGGGTACATTCATGAATAGACCCCGCACCCGTCCGAAATTAACTGTGCCAAAAAAATCTGCCAAATCCAAGTTCAACACAAAACGCTTACCCGCATGGGCCTTGGCATTGGTGACAATATTTTTACCTGGTACAAAACCGTGAGCAGAAGGTTTTACCTCATAAACTGTTGTCAGGACTTGGTTCAGCTTCCACTGAATAATCTTCAAAGCACTAATTGGCGTTGAAATTGTCCGCTCTCCCCCCGTTTTTTTAGGAAGTGTAAATGTTTTATATTTTTGCTCTGTAGGCACATGATAAATGTGATGGGCTAACCGCCGATAGTCCAAATTCAGTAATCGAGCAACATCGTCTGGTGTTTGTAATGCTAAAAACTTTTGCCTTAACTCCGTTTGGGAACCGGGCAATACAAATCTTTCTTTCGCTTGAGCCTGGCGATCTAATGGATGAACTTTAACTTTATTTTCTATAACACTGGGCAACATTTGTTATTTCCTCACAACAATTTATCAATCAACAAAAATTAAAAGCTTGCGGTACTATACCAACTTATAACCCTTTGTTCTTGAACAACGAGTCTTGAACAGTATGGAGGTAAAGCTAACCGGGCAATACACCGTCGCAGGATCAACAACGGAAATCTATACTTATGCCGCAAGCTATGGGAGCTAAGGGTTTCACATTGGCGTGTAATGCCTGTGACTTAACTAAGTTTCATCATACCTTAAGCAATCCTTTCCATAATAGATTTGATGCGATTGACAAACCATTAGGAATCATTGCTCGTAGCCCATAGGCGATCGCCTCATAAACAGGATAGAAATACTCCCAAAGGAGGATCACTTGCAGAGGTATTCTAACTTTGTCTCTTCTCTCTGTTTTACTTTTTACATAGCGGACGCTAGAAAATAGCTAACTTTCCGGTAATGCCAAAAAAGCAACGTAAGGCTGACCATTAGTATGCCGTCGCAGGATCAACAACGGAAATCAATACTTTATCTGCAAGTGATTTTTTTACTGGAAGCATGGAATCACCGTAAACGAGACCCAATTTTCCTGACATTCCTATGGTAAAACAGTTCAAGAAAGTTTTGATATATTTCATGCGAACGAGGAAAGAAGAAGGATCTGCTATGGTGGGCAAGGCAAAAATTGGCATAATTGAATCTCATTCTTCACTAATTTCTGTTTTGCTCACCCCTTCTTTCCTTTTCCTTGAGGTCGCCAGATAACCTATGGCTGAACGTATTCAAAAATTGCTTTCCCAGTGGGGTATTGCCTCCCGTCGCCATGCGGAGGAAATGATTCTGGCGGGGCGGGTCAGCGTCAATGGCAAAGTGGCTAACCTGGGGGATAAGGCCGATCCCCAGCGGGATTTTTTATCAGTGGATGGCAAACAAATTAAAGCTGATAATCGGCCTCGGGACATTTATTTATTGGTTAATAAACCAAGGGATGTGCTGTCCACCTGTGACGATCCCCGGGGCCGAAAAACAGTGCTGGATTTACTGCCCCAGGACTTACAGCGGGGCAAAGGACTACATCCCGTTGGCCGGTTAGACCGTAATTCCACTGGCGCTCTCCTGCTTACCAATGATGGCGAATTGACTCTGCGGCTGACCCATCCCCGTTACCATTTGCCCAAAACCTATGACGTTTGGTTAGAAGGTAATCCCAGTGATGAAGATCTGGAAAAGTGGCGATCGGGCATGATGCTAGATGGCAAAAAAACCCTACCGGCTACCCTAGAGGTAATTTCCGAAAATAAAGACCAGATTCACCTGCTAGTTACCCTGACAGAGGGACGTAATCGCCAAATTCGTCGTTTAGCAGAAGAATTGGGATTGACGGTGCTGAAGCTCCATCGCCGCACCATTGGCCCCCTACAGTTGCATACCAGGGGCAAAGTTCTGGGTAGTGGGCAATTTCGTTTTCTTTCCCCGGCGGAAATTCGACTGTTGAAAAAACAGGTCAATCTGCGGTAGGGTGGTTTCGCACAATTGTATTGTTAGTGTTATTCAATCTCCCTATTTTCTTCCCCATGACCCGCGCCAAATTACTGCAACCGGATTTAGTTTTGGGCAAAACCATTGTGGAATTGTCCCCGGCCATTCTCGATCGCCATGGGGTCAAGGGTTTAGTGTTGGATGTGGACGAAACCCTGGTACCTTTTCGGGGGGATCAAGTTTCCGAGGAACTCCAGGCTTGGATTGATCCCATTAAGGCCAAACTGCCCATTTGGTTGGTGAGCAACAATATGAGCGAGTCCCGCATTGGGGGAGTGGCCCAAACCCTGGATTTACCTTTCCTTTATGGGGCGGCTAAACCGTCTCGCCGTAAACTTCGTCAGGCCATTGCCGAAATGCAATTGCCGGTGGAATCCGTTGCCATGGTGGGCGATCGCCTGTTTACCGATGTGCTGGCAGGGAATCGTTTGGGCATGTTCACCATTTTGGTGGAGCCAATGGAGTTGCCCGGTAAACCCCTCTATCCCTGGTCGATTAGGAATATTGAAGTCTGGCTTTCCCAGAAACTAGGGGTGACTTTGCAGGGCATTTTTGAATAAACCCAGCTACAGCAAGGAAAACAGATTTGAAATGCTAGTCAAGGCAAAAGTCAATCCCCGTAGGCTATAATTCTGTTACAAAACTTAATAAGAAATGATTATGAGAATTATAAAGAGAATCTTAAAAAAAGCGGCGATCGCCTGGGGATCAGCCATAATTGATCCAACGAAATAACACGGGGTCACCTTTATAAAGACCCTTAACATAATAAAAAACACGGGGATCAGGTCATTTTGGCTTGATCCCTTTAAAATTGTGGCAATTTAGCTAAAGAATCATTCCTTGGATTTTCTTTTACTGGTCAGTCCAAAAATGTCAAGAAAAGCAAACAAAATTTAGGAACAATTGTCAGGTCTAGCCTATGTTGAACTTCAGCGGATAACGCCTTGGGTGACAGGGCGGATGTCACTGCCGTCAAAGGTACCGGGATTACCACTCCAGTTAAAGTCGCTGATGCGTAGATTGATCGAACCCACCTGCAGTTGGGGGTTGTAGCGCAGTTGGATGTTGTAGGTGCGGCGGCTATATTCCAACACGTAATCGGTGCTAATTTCTTCGTTGGCAGTCAGACTGTAGGCTCCCTGCACCCCGAACCTTAGTGGGCCGTAAATTTGTTGGGTCAGGCCAAAGCTCAGTATTTCCGTGTCGGCAAAGCGGTCAAAGAAAAAGGGAGACGCATCGCCCCGAATACCTTGGGAATAACCAATGTTAAAACCGGTGTAGTCCAAATAGGGTTTGGAGAAGTTACCAAATTGTCCAAAAAAACCGACGCTGCCGGTGAGGGAAGGTTGGGTACTGCCATCGCCGTAATAACTACCCACCCCGGTAATGCCAGTGTTAAACACCACGTAGGGTACCACCACATTGGGGCTATAGCGCAGACCCTCTTCGGCGGTGGGGGGGAGTGATTCCCCAGCCCAAAGCACAAAGTATTTCGTTAAGGATGCCGCCGCCTGCAAGCGCATCAGGCTAACTAAGTTATCTCCGGTGGTGGGGTTAATTAATTCCTGGCGATCGGTGCTGGCTTCCACACTTTGAACCGAAGCCTGGTAATTGAGGGCCCAACTGGGATCTTCAAAGGGATTAATGGTGGGGGAAACCAGGATCGCCCCCACACTGCTTTGCACCGTTTGGAAACCGAGGGAGCCATTGTATAAACGCTCGCGGTAGTTGTACTCAAACCTTAGATCGTAGGGATTGCCCAAATCCCCCAGTTTATTTTGCACCGCCAATTTAGCCCGCAGGGAATTGTCGATGGAATCTAAGTTGAGGTTGGAAAAGTTGAGGGTATTAAGTAAATTGAGTCTTTCGTTAAAATTGACGTTCAACTCCGTAATTAAACCAAAGGCGGCGGGACATAGGGCACAAACCTCTGCATCACTCTGGTTAGCTACGGGGAAAGCATCGGGAAAAAATACCTTTTGTATTAAATATTGAGGCTTAACTTGAAAGGTGACATTTTCCGTGTCGATGGGGGTGAAATTGCCTTGGAGGTATAAACCGCCCCGGTCTTCTCCGTCATAGCCAATGCTGATCAATCCCGGTTGGCGATCGCGGCGATCGATGGTAAGTCGGTCTTGGAAGGGCAAAGACGTGGTTTGATCCAGCAATACCCGGGAGCCAGTCAATTTTAATTCATCCACTTCCGGGGCGACGTTGTAGTAATCGGCGGTTTCCGCTTGCACCTCCAATTCCGGCGGGTTAAACGGATCATTGGTGATGCGGACTTTTTTGGCCCGCCAACCATCGGCGTCAAAATCCACCTGCTCCGCTTGAAACCGGAGGCGATTAACTTGGCCCCCAGTTTCTGTCTGGCTGGCACTCTGGGCCCCTGGGGTACTGGCTCCAATGCCCGTGCTAAAACCTTCTTGTCCCACTACGTTGGTGACGGGCTGGTTGATGGCCAGGCGATCGTTCAAACTTTGGTTGGACACAATGGGGTTACCAAAGTCAGTGGGTACAGTTTGGGCAAAGTCCCGGGCGGTGCTGGGCTGGTAAATTTCCCCGTTGGCGTCGTAAATTACCCCCTGGTTGAGCACAAAAAAGTATTCAAATCTTTGCCCCTGGAGGATTTGCTCCCCCCGCTTCAGGGTGACGTTACCTTCGGCCACCGCAAATCGATCGGGCAAATTAACTCGCAGGCGATCGGCCAGTAGTAACCCGTTAGCAAAACGCATGGTAACGTTACCGGTGGCAGTGACTATTTCCCGATTGCTATCGAACTCTTGGTGATCAGAAATTAATTCAATTACTTCTGGAGCAATGGGTACGTCATTCTCCTCCGTGGCCGGAATGGGGGAACTATCTAAGAATTGATTTGGCTCCGGGTCATTTTCCGTCGCCTCTGGGGATGGGGAAGCTCCGGGGTCAATTTCCAAGACTTCACCGATCGCCTCTTGGCCCTGTTCAATGGCGGGCTCAGCCTCACCCGTGGGCCCGGTAATCACTTCCAGCTCCGAGTCGCTGGGGGGGGTGATCAAATACTCCTGAATTTCCCCATCCCGGGATTGACTGATAATTTTCTTGGCCGTGGCAATGGGGACTTCCACAGACGGATCGCCGATTTTACCGTCTGGCATAACGGGGGCACCCCCGAGGGATAAACCAGAGTTGGGGTTAAGGTAAAGATCCTTAGCTGAAGCTTGGGCGATCGCCGGATCCGCCGATGGAGGGGTGGACGAGGAAAGTGTTGCCCCGTCAGTTGCCAGCATTTCTTCAGTCTCCCTCGGACTGATCACTTCAATGGGTACCGGAGGAGGGGGAGGGGAAACAATAGGGGGCATTTAAATCGACGAACTAAACGCCAACGCTAACATTTGCTTTGTTTGGACTGAGATAAAGCTAAGGCTAACCGGGCTTGGTTAACAAGGGGGACGAACAATTGCCAGAAATCGTTTCGTCTGTGGCCCCAGTGACAAAAAACTCTCCGGTGGGGGAGAGTAATCAGGTTCCAATCTACCCTTGGCACCAAAATTAGTCTAGGGAGAGAAGGAAGAATTTTGGGCTAAAGCTTATTCAAAGTCTTTGCGGCCAGGGTTCCGGGTGGGGTCACTGGAAAGAAAGCCGAAGATAAATAAGGAAATAAACAAGCCAACAACGATATAAACGGCGATTTTAAGGGTTAACATAAATTCTCCTTGTTAAATGCAAAGGCGTAGCAAAGCTTAATTTGGGTAAAAATCCGGGCGCAGAAACCATTCTACCTTGCCTACTTTACCCCATTTCGGTCTAGGCTTTGGGGAGATAGCCGGGGAATTTCCACCGCTGAAGGAGCACACCATGGGCTTAAACAATCTTGAACAATTACTGGGCCGCCTGGGGCGATCGCCGGGGTGGGAACAACTGCGCCGTTACCAATTGGTCAAAGAAGCTTGGCAGAAGGTGATTAATCCCCGTTTGCATGACTGTACTAAACCCCTAGGTATCCAGCGGGACGTACTGACAGTGGCGGTTATCTCCCCAGCTCTGGCCCAAAATCTTCAACTCCAACGCATTAATCTTTTAGCCCAACTGAATCGAGAATTGCCGGAGCCCTTGGCTGATCTGCGCTTTTCCCCCCTTCATTGGCACCAACAACATTCAGGCAAACCGCCAGAAGCTTCTGCCCCCATGCCCCGGCCTGCCCCTCCCCCTCCTGGCGATCGTCGAGAAAAAGTCACTAGTGCGGCGGAAGCCTTGGATCAATGGTTGACAACTTTGAAAAAACGAGCCCAGGTTTTGCAACCCTGTCCCCAATGCGGCAGTGCGGTCAATCCAGGGGAAATCGAGCGCTGGGGCCGCTGTAGTGTCTGTGCAAGGCAACCCTGGCAGGAAATTTTTTCCCAATCCCGGCCGGAAAAAGATGGAAGTCATTAGGTTTAGTTTTCTATACGAGGCAGTTGTCAACCGATAGGAGTGTCAACACCATGTTCAAACTCTAGATTATGCCGAAAGATAAAGCTTTGATTAAGTCCAGTTAAGAAACTATGGGGATTGGCTCCATTCCCCAGAAAAACCTTTAAGATGGGTGGGATCTTTGCACTCTGGACGTTGCTGCCCCCGGCGATCGCCATGGGTAGGGGAAGCTTTTTTCCCCTGTTGCCGTCAATGGATTCCGTGAGTCCGGTTTACCTTTCCGCCGTCCCCCAGGTTTATGTTGCTGAGTATCTCCAACGTTTTCATCAAAAACCCCGTGCTGACTACGGTGTGCACCATCGTGATCATCCTCCTCGGGGCGATCGCCTTACCCCTCCTGCCCCTGGCCAAACTGCCAGACATGGCCCCCAAACAGGTGCAGGTAACCACTAACTATGTGGGCTCCGATGCCCAAACTGCAGTGGATAATGTCACCACTGTGCTAGAGCGGCAGATTAACGGTACGGAGCAAGTCATTTATATGAACTCCTATACCGATAACACCGGCACTAGTACCATCAACGTCTATTTTCCGGTGGAAATGGACCGCAACATTGCCCAGGTATTGGTGCAAAACAATGTGGCGATCGCCTCCTCCAGCCTGCCGGAAGCAGTGAACCGTCAAGGGGTAACCACCCAAACCCAGTCTCCCTCTGTGACCATTGCCTATGGGGTTTATGCGGAAAACGACGAGCAAGGCAAACCTATTTATGACGATGTTTTTGTCAGCAACTTTGTGGACCGGGTACTGCTAGATGAAATTAAACGAATTGACGGGGTAGGCTCCGCTGCCATCATTGGAGCATCCGAATATGCCATGCGGTTTTGGTTAGACCCTGACGCCCTAGCAGCTAGGGATTTAACCGCCTCAGATGTCCTTGATGCCATCCGTAACCAGAACGTGCAAGTGGGGGTCGGGGGAGTTAACCTGCCGCCGGTAACCAACCAACAGCGTTTCCAGATTAACGCCCGGGCCCTAAGTCGCTTTACCACCCCGGAAGAAGCGGAACAAATTGTCGTCAAAGTGGGAGAAGACGGTGGCTTAATCCGTATTAAAGATGTGGGGCGGGCCACCATTGGGACCCAAAACTACATTCAAACTGCTCTGTTCAACAATGCCCCGGCCGTGGCTTTTGTTATCTACCAGTTACCTGGCACCAACGCCCTAGACACGGCCAACATGGTCAAAGAAAAAATGGCCGAGTTGAAGCCCATGTTTCCACCGGGGTTAAACGCAGAAGTAGCCTTGGATAACACCTTGTTTGTGACCGCTTCCCTAGAGGAGGCAGTGATGACCCTGGTGGAGGCGATTTTGCTCGTAATCCTGGTCATCTTCATTTTTTTACAGAATTGGCGCACCACTCTCATCCCAGCCCTGGCCATTCCCGTATCTTTGATTGGGGCCATGGCCTTTGCCCTTGCCTTTGGTTTTAGCTTGAACCAGTTGACCCTGTTTGGGGTAATTCTGGCCACTGGTCTCGTGGTGGATGACGGTATTCTGGTGGTGGAGGCGATCGAAGTTAAATTAGACCAGGGCATGAAACCATTCCAGGCCGCCCTAGATGCTATGGGGGAACTTACGGGAGCAGTAATTTCCACGTCCCTGGTACTGATGGCGGTGTTCATTCCGGTCACCTTTTTCCCCGGTACCACGGGCATTGTTTATAAACAATTTGCGGTCATTATGGCTTCAGCAGTGGCCGTTTCTACCTTTAACGCCATTAGCTTTTCCCCCAGTATGTCCGCCATTCTCATGCGGCGGAAAAAGGAATCCCATGGACCCTTGGCGTGGTTCTTTGGGGTGTTTAACCGTAGTTTTGACTGGGTTAAGGAACGGTACGGAAGCATTATTGCGATGCTGATAAAGGTGAGACTGTTAGCTATCCCTGTCTACGTTGCCAGCATTGCCCTCACGGCCTTTGTCTATAATATGACCCCCACCGGCTTTATCCCGGAAGAAGACCAGGGCTATTTTTTCATGCTGGGCAATTCCCCCGCCGGAGTTTCCATTGAATACACCAAAGACGTTATATCCCAAGCTACGGAAATTGTTGCCGCCCGCGAGGAAGTGGAGCACGTCTTGGGTATGGGAGGATTTAGCTTTTTAGGCAATGACAGCAGTAAATCTCTCTTTTTTGTCAAGCTCAAAAACTGGGACGAACGCCCTGGACAAAAGGGGTCTGTGTTCGGCTTATTGGCCCAAATTAACCGGGAATTGGCACAAAAAATCCCTGATGCCCAGGTCTTTGCCGTTAATGCTCCCCCTGTGGATGGCTTGAGTAGTACAGGGGGGTTGGATTTTTATATTCAAAATCGTGGCAGTATTCCCCTGGACAACTTCCTCGATTACATCCAGCAATATATGGCTAAGTTGCGTCAAGAGCCGGCCTTGGATCCCCGCACCGTATTTACCCAGTTCACTTTTAACGCTCCCCTATTGGAAATTGGGGTGGATCGGGAGAAAGCCAATGCCCAAAATGTCGATATTTCGGAAGTGTTTAGCACCATTGGCACCTATATGGGTTCTAACTATATCAACCAGTTTGTGTTAGAGGGAAGGCTCTACCAAGTCTATGCTATGGCAGACGGACAGTTCCGTTCCAATCCCCGGGATATTGGTCGTCTTTATGTTCGTTCCCGCACTGGCGCTTTGGTGCAATTGAGTAATCTGGTAGATGTTAAGCAAACCACCCATCCACCGATTCTGACCCACTTCAATATCTACCCCGCTGTGGATGTGCAGGCATCCCCCGCCGCCGGTTACAGTACTGGTCAAGCCATGGAGGCCATGGAACGGTTATCCCAGGAGTTATTTCCTGAATCCATTGGCTATGCCTGGTATGGCACGGGCTATGAGGAATTACAATCCGCTGGGGCGGCACCGATCATTTTTGGTTTGGCTTTCATTATGGTTTTTCTGGTGCTGTCTGCCCAGTACGAAAGCTATGTGGATCCGGCCATCATTATGATGACGGTGCCCCTGGCAATTCTGGGGGCTATGGGAGCGATTCTCCTGCGGGCCAATTTTATGGTGGCGACCAACATGGTTTGGCCAGCGGTGAACAATAACGTCTATGCCCAAGTGGCATTGGTAATGTTGATTGGTCTAGCCAGTAAAAATGCCATTTTGATTGTGGAGTTTGCCAACCAGGCCATGGATTTGGGTATGAATATTCCCCAGGCGGCGGCCTTTGCGGCCAAGGAAAGGATGCGGCCAATTTTGATGACCGCCATTTCTGGGTTGGTGGGTTTCTGGCCATTGGTGATTGCATCCGGGGCGGGGGCCATGAGCCGTTGGTCTTTGGGAACAGCTATTTTTGGTGGTTATCTAATTTCCACCGTTCTTAGTTTGTTTTTGGTGCCGGTGCTTTACACCATTGTTAAAGAAGCGGAGGCCCGCTTTTTGAAGGGGGAGAAAGGGGAAGATGGCTCCAACCCTCCTCCTCCCTCCGGGGAAGATAATGGGGAGCCTGTCACTAACCCTAGCTAGCAAGATCAGCAGCAGGCAACCTAGACTAGAAAGTGAAGCCAATGGCTTTAGGGCAACTTAAACTCTGGAATTTTCCAGCTTGAGGGGGAGGCATTAACCCATGGCGATCGCCACTATTAATCCGGCCACGGGCCAAACGGTGCAGACTTTCATCGCCCATAGTCAGGTGGAAGTTAATGCCAAGCTGGATTTGGCCCAGGAAACATTCCAAAGTTTTCGCCATTTACCCTTTGCCCAACGGGGGCAATGGTTAAGAAAGGCGGCGGATATCCTCGAACAACGGCGGGATGAATGGGCCGCCCTGATGACCCTGGAAATGGGCAAACCGATCCCACAGGCGATCGCCGAAGTCAATAAATGTGCCCTGGTCTGTCGTTTTTATGCGGACAAAGCCGAGGAATTCTTAGCTGATGAAGTGGTGACCACCGATGCCAGCCACAGTTTCATTGCTTACCAGCCCCTGGGAGTAATTTTGGCGGTGATGCCCTGGAATTTCCCCTTTTGGCAAGTGTTCCGTTTTGCAGCCCCGGCTCTGATGGCGGGTAATGTGGGTCTGCTCAAACACGCTTCCAATGTGCCCCAATGTGCGTTGGCGATCGCCAAAATTTTCCAAACCGCCGGATTTCCCGAAGGAGCGTTTCAAACCCTATTGATTGGAGGCAAAGCGGCCAGTGAGTTGATGGCCGACGACCGCATCCAAGCAGGAACTTTAACCGGTAGTGAACCCGCTGGAGCTAGTTTCGCCAGCGCCGCCGCAGGGCAAATTAAAAAAACCGTGTTGGAATTGGGCGGTTCCGATCCCTTCATCGTCCTCGAAGATGCGGATTTAGACCAAGCCCTAAAAGTAGCTGTGCCAGCCCGGATGCAAAACAACGGCCAATCTTGCATTGCCGCTAAAAGATTCATTGTCCAAGCCAGTGTTGCTGAGGAATTTTTCCAACGTTTAACCAAAGCATTCCAAGCTCTTAAAGTAGGAGATCCCAGCCTCTCAACCACCGATATTGGGCCCCTAGCTACCCCTGATATTTTGGCGGACATTGTTGAGCAAGTAGGACAAACCATTGCTGCTGGAGCCCACTGTCGTTGTGGCGGCCAAGCCCTAGACCAACCGGGAAATTACTATCCTCCCACCCTGCTCACCAACGTTCCCCCCAACGCCCCTACCTACCGTCAGGAATTTTTTGGCCCCGTAGCCCTCGGATTTACTGTCGATAATTTAGAAGAGGCGATCGCCTTGGCCAATGACATTCCCTTTGGGTTGGGGGCCAGTGCATGGACAACTAACCCGGAAAATCAACAAAAACTAATCCGGGGCATAGAAGCCGGGGCTGTATTCATTAACGGTATGACTAAATCTGACCCCCGCATTCCCTTTGGGGGTATCAAGCGCTCTGGCTTTGGGCGGGAACTTGGCCGCATGGGCATTTTAGAATTTGTCAATGCTAAAACCGTTTGGATTGCTTAGTCCGCCACCATTTTCACATTATTGCTCTTCTATTCAGTGTAGGCGGTAAAGTCTATGGGAACTTCCAGTTTAAGGGCTGTCCCGTTAAATATGGCTTCGAGTTTTTGAAGCATAATTTTCTAACGTCTGTGGATTTTTTTAAGCATAGATTGACCTTCTGTTGGTCAAATTCTAGGGATTTTCATCCATATTCGGTTCATAGGGTAATTCAATGGTGAACATTGCTCCGCCAGTTTCATGGTTAGCTGCGGTTAAATTTCCCCCGTGGGCCAGGACAATTTCCTTGGCGATCGCCAAACCCAGGCCACTGCCATGGCGTTGACTATCGGGATGTAGGCGAGCACGGGAACTATCACCCCGATAAAGTCGCTCAAAAATGTAGGGTAAATCCCTTGGTTGAAATCCTAGGCCTTGATCCCTAATAATCATAGTGATCCCTTCTGTGCCTTGATTACCCTGCACAAAAATAGTCCCTTCCGGTGGGCTATATTTCAGCGTATTGTCCAAAATATTCATCAATACCTGCATCAGGCGATCGCCATCCCCCTCTAGGTTCAACTTGGTTGGCCCTTGGTAATCCAGGGTGATATTTTTCACCACGGCGATCGGGGTTAATCGCTCCCAGGTAATGGCGAGTAAATGGCGTAAATTAATCGGTTCTGGCTCGAGGTAAAGATTGGGATTAGCGGTTATTTGGGTTAAATGGAGCCAACTTTCCACCAAATTCTGCAAACGAGAAATCTCCTTCAACAACCGTTCGGCCCAGTCCCCATCTTCAGTGGGCAGTCGGGCCTGTAAACGTTCCGCAATCAAAGCCACCGCTGTTAAAGGGGTTCGTAACTCGTGGGCCAGATCGGAAAAAGCTTGATCCCTACCCTGGCGCAGGGCCGCTAAAGTTTGACGATTTTCCACAAATACGGCCACTTTGCCTTCTTTGAGGGGAAATCCCGATCCCCTGAGAAGAATCGACTCTGGTGTTAGTGGGCGGTGATTGCCCCAACCTTCCATGGCGGCGGTGAGGGGAGGAAAAAATGACCATTCCCGAGTCTGGTTAGTTTGGGTTTGCCGGGTACACTCAATTAATTGATCCAATTCGTAGGAGCGAATAAACTCCAAAAAAAGCCTGCGTTCCCCCGGTTGCCAATAACGGATATGTAGCAAACTTTCAGCCGCAGGATTACACCATTCCAAATTATTTTCCTGATCGATTAATAAATAACCGAGGGGAGAAAGGGACATTACTCCCCGCCAATGGGCAATGGTATCTAGATATTCCGCACAGAGATCATTTAAGTGATTAATTTCTCGCCGCACCAGGGACACAAGGGACAGGGAATGGGAAACTTCCTGGGTATCCGGCAGCCCAGTGAGCAATTTTTTAATTTTATTATTGAGCCGAAACCGTTCGATCGCCCCGATGCCAAAACCAATTGCCCCGCCGATCGCCAATGTAATTATTTCCATGTTCTAGCAGTTGCCTAGTCCGGAGCAGCATTTTTTCCACCAGCGATGATAGCAATTATCATCAAGTACAGCTAATAGCTAATGCGAACCCATTGAATTCTAATCTTTTTAAGCTGAATCGCCATCAGTAGATACTTTTTAACCATCTTGATTGACGGAAATTTGATTATCCACCGCCAGGGCCGTATGGCTGAGCACTAACTCTGGGTTCACCTGATTGGAGTCAGCATTGAGGGGGGGCAAAATGGGATAAAAGGGTTGATGTAGGCTAATCAACTGAGCTAGAGTCCTTTTCAGTTGGGGACGGGGCACAATGGCATCGACAAAACCGTGGTGTAGTAAATATTCGGAAGTTTGAAAATCGTCTGGTAACTTTTCCCGCAATGTTTGCTCAATCACTCGCCGCCCTGCAAAACCGATGGTGGCCTTTGGTTCGGCCAAAATCAAATCCCCCAACATGGCAAAGCTGGCAGTCACCCCGCCAGTGGTGGGATGGGTGAGCACAGGGATGTAAAGTAACTTTTGCTCCCGATGGTTTTGCAAAGCTCCAGAAATTTTGGCCATTTGCATTAGGCTCAGCATGCCTTCCTGCATTCTGGCTCCACCGGAGGCACAAATAATTACCACGGGCAATCTTTCCAAAGTGGCGTACTCAATTAGGCGGCATAGTTTTTCCCCTACCACGGAGCCCATACTACCGCCCATAAACCGGAAATCCATTACCCCCAAGGCGATCGGTAGACCGTCAAGGCGACCGTGGCCAGTTTGCACTGCGTCCGTCAAATCTGTTGCTTTTTGGGTATCGCGGATGCGGTCTTTATAGGATTTGCGGTCTTTAAATTTGAGGGGATCGGTGGGCCGCAAATGTTCATTGATGGGTTGCCAGGTCTTGGCGTCAATCAACTGGCGAATCCGCTCGTCACTGTCCACCCGGAGATGGTGCCCACATTCGACACACACCATCCAATTGCCCTGCAGATCCTTGGTGTAGGTCAACACACCGCAGGCCGGGCACTTAGTCCAGAGACCATCGGCCACCTCCCTTTCCTGGGGGGATTGGGGCTGGAGCACTGGGGGCTCAGCTTTTTCACGGTTGGCAAACCAATCAAATAGAGACATATTTGTTCGGGGACAGTGGCGATCGCCGGGGTAATCCAGAATACATTCGCCATTCTACCAAGATCGTTGACCCCGCTTTGGCGATCGCCGGGTTGTCAGGGCTACAAAAGCCATTATGGCGTGGAACCTTGCAACACCCAGGTATCCTTACTGCCGCCGCCCTGGGAGGAGTTAACCACCAAGGAACCTTTGCGGAGGGCAACCCTAGTCAAGCCACCGGGATGGACATAAATTTCATCGCCCCGGTTAAGGATATAGGGACGGAGATCCACATGACGACCCTCCACCTGATCGCCGATCAAAGTGGGTACTCGGGAAAGATTTAGCACCGGCTGGGCAATGTAGTTACGGGGATTATGGCGAATGCGTTCGGCAAACTGGACCCTTTCCTGGAGGCTGGCACTGGGGCCCATCAACATACCGTATCCCCCAGCTTCGTTGGCGGATTTAACCACCAATTCCGCCAGATGATCCAGCACATAATTTCTATCTTCTTCTCGCCAGCAAAGATAAGTGGGCACATTGGCCAAGAGGGGTTCTTCCTTGAGATAGTAATTAATCATCTCTGGCACATAGGCATAGATGACCTTATCATCCGCCACGCCCGTGCCGGGAGCATTGGCCAGGGCCACCCGCCCTTGGCGATACACTTCCATCAACCCTGGTACTCCCAGAAGGGAGTCTGGCCGAAACACCTCTGGGTCAATGAAATCATCATCCAGACGGCGATAGACCACATCCACCCGTTGTAAACCCTTGGTGGTACGCATTTGTAGATAGCCATCGGCCACCACTAAATCCCGACCTTCCACCAACTCCACCCCCATTTGTTGAGCCAGGAAGGAATGCTCAAAGTAAGCAGAATTATTAATACCAGGGGTTAACACCACCACCACCGGGGCGGCTAAGTGGGGCGGAGCCAGGTTCAGCAAAGTTTCCAGTAATTGGCTGGGGTAACTGTCCACCGGTTGGATGGGAATAGTTTGGAACATATCGGGGAAAGTGCTTTTCATTACCCGCCGATTTTCTAAGACGTAGGAAATGCCGGAGGGCACCCGCAGGTTATCTTCCAGCACAAACCATTTACCTTCGCCATCCCGCACTAAATCAGTGCCAGTGATATGACACCACACTCCGGCGGGGGGCTTGATGCCGATGCAGGGCTTAAGGAAACCACTGGCGGATTCAACAATGTCCAGGGGCACAATGCCGTCTTTAACAATATTTTGGGGCCCGTAAATGTCGGTCAAAAAACAGTTCAGGGCTTTGATGCGCTGTTTCAATCCTTTTTCGAGCGATCGCCATTCGGCTTCGGCAATGATGCGGGGAATAATATCTACGGGAAAAATACGCTCCACTCCCTGGTCATCGTTGTAAACCCGAAAAGTGACCCCTAGGTTAAAAAGGGCAATTTGGGCCGTTTCGTGGTGTTGCCTGAGAATTTCCGGCGATAACTGCCCCATCCAGTCGATGAGGGGGGCCGCCGGGGGTCGGGGTTGTCCTGGGGCGAAAAAAAGTTCGTCGTAGAAATTGCCTGGGTCGTAGCTCTGAAGTTGCATGGTTCCCCATCGATGGTGGTCTAGGCTTGGGCCATGGTGCCATTGGTGATCGGTTTTTGGCTATTTGCAGAGTGAAAGCGTTTTGCCAACTCCAGTCGCTAACCCTTGGCCACGGTTTCATTATTCAGCTTGGAAGGAAACAGGGACAGCGGTTGTAATTGAAGCGACAATTTCCTGGGTAATTTGGCTTTTGTAACAAAATATTACAAAAATGCAGGCATAGTGGCTTAATGGCTTGACAGGATAGTGGCGCGTGATTAAATTGGGGTACTATACCCGATGGGTAACCTAATCATTAGTGATATGCAGGACAAGCAAAAGGTCACACTTTATATGCCGCCGGGCATCCATCGGCAACTCCGAATTCGCTCAGCCATTGACGCTGAATCTATGTCGGCGATCGTAGAACGGGCCATTGATTTTTACCTCAAGCACCCGGACAAGGTCGAAGCCGAAGAAAAGTCCGCCTATGGCAAAACCCATCAAGTACATATCTGCCCCGAATGCGACGCTGCCATGGTGATGCGGGACGGACAGATGATGTCCCTGAAGGATCAGCCCAGTGTCCTGAACGACAACGAAGAGTCTTCCCTACCTCTGGTGGAGGATGCTCCGGCAACCGCCGATGTTGATGGGGAAAAGATGCTGATTCCCTGCTAAGTCGACCAATATTTCAGTTGGCCCTAGGCAAAATCATTCAGATCGATTTCCTGTTCATTCCTTTCCTTCCCTCAATTTTTGGTCGAACCCATGCAAGAAGAGCTGAGTGTACTCCTGAAAGCTCAATACCCCCTGATTTATCTCGTTACTTCCGAAGAAGAACGGGCTGAGCAAGCGGTGTACCGCATCGTTCAGGAGGTCACCCAGCACCAGCGGCTGTTTGTTTGGACTGTGACCCATGGCTTCCGGGAATACGGCGTTGCCCAACAGAAAACCCACCACAATACCATCTCCCCTGAGGCGGCGATTGAGTGGGTGGTGCGCCAGGAACCGGGCATTTTCATTTTCAAAGACCTCCATCCTTTCATCTCGTCTCCGGCGGTGACCCGGTGGCTACGGGAGGCGATCGCCAGCTTTAAGGGCACAGAAAAGGCGATCGTACTCATGTCCCCCTACCAGGAAACCCCCATTGAACTGGAAAAGGATGTGGTGGTGTTGGATTTTGCCCTGCCCGATTTGGTTACCCTCGATGGGGTGCTGGGGCAACAGTTGGGTAAGTCTCGCCATGCCCTGGGGGAAGATTCCCGGGAAAAACTTCTTAAGGCAGCCCTGGGATTAACCAAAGATGAGGCGGAAAAAGTCTATCGCAAAGCCTACGTCAAAGCAGGCCAGTTAACCGAAGGGGAGGTGGAAATTGTCCTCTCCGAGAAAAAGCAGTTAATCCGCCGCAACGGCATCCTTGATTACATTGAGGAGGATGAAACCATCCGGGCCGTAGGGGGATTGGAGGAACTGAAAAAATGGTTAACCCAGCGCTCCGACGCTTTCACCGAACGGGCTAGGGAATACGGTTTGCCCCAACCCAAGGGCATGCTGATCCTGGGGGTACCCGGTTGCGGTAAATCCCTCATTGCCAAAACCACCTCCCGGCTTTGGGGTTTGCCCCTCCTACGCTTGGATATGGGGCGGGTCTACGACGGTTCCATGGTGGGGCGATCAGAAGCCAATCTCCGCAACGCCTTGAAAACAGCCGAGTCTATTTCCCCAGCGATTTTGTTCATTGATGAATTGGACAAAGCCTTTGCCGGGGGAGCCGGTTCAGGGGACTCCGACGGAGGCACTTCCAGCCGTATCTTTGGCAGTTTCCTCACCTGGATGCAGGAAAAAACCTCCCCTGTGTTCGTCATGGCTACGGCCAACCGGGTCGATCGCCTACCGGGGGAATTTCTGCGCAAGGGACGGTTTGATGAAATCTTTTTCGTTGACCTACCTTCTTCCGAAGAGCGGGAAGCCATTTTCCGTATTCACCTCCATAAACGGCGCAAGGACACTTCCCGTTTTGACCTGGGGGAATTGGCCCGCACCTCCGACGGTTTTTCCGGAGCAGAGATTGAGCAGGCGATCGTAGCGGCTATGTACGAAGCCTTTGCCCAAGAAAGAGAATTTAACCAGCTCGACATTATCGCAGCGATCAAATCGACGTTGCCCCTGTCGCGCACCATGGTAGAGCAGGTCACCGCGCTTCGTGACTGGGCCCGACAAAGGGCTCGGCCTGCCTCCGCTTCCGTGGCTGAATATCAGCGACTGGAGTTCTAACAAGCTTTCTCCTGTTCCCGCAGGAGCAAAGACTAACCGTTGGGTTAGTAGTTTAAGATAAGCCGTTTTAATGGCGGCATTTCCCACTTCTCAATTGTTGTTGTTGACTTTTTTCTCTGGAGGAAATCCACCATGTCTCATTTCAGCACTCTCCGTACTAAGATCACGAACGCTGAAGTTTTAACATCTTCCCTCAATGACCTCGGTATCACCACCAAGACCGAAGCTGATGTGCGGGGCTACAATGGCCAACGCATCCGGGCTGACATTGTGGCCGTTTTGGATGGTGACTACGATTTAGGCTGGTCCCGCAACAGTGATGGTTCCTTCGACTTGATCGCTGATCTTTGGGGTGTGGCTAAAAAGCATAATCAGACTGAGTTGATCAATTCCATCAACCAGAAGTATGCCGTTAACCAAACCTTGGCCGAGGTAAAACAACGGGGCTTACAAAACGCCAACGTGAAGTTAGTCGTCCACTAAACTGCATCCCTTTGTTTCTGCAAAACGATTAGGATTTTTGGTGCGTTCCCAAGCCTCTTCTGGTAGCTGTCTTGATTGCAGGACGGCTGCTTTTTTCTGTCCATATTCCGTTAAGCTTGGGTATGGGCTGGTTCCATTGTCTTATTGATTAAGACGGTTTTTTGGTCTTTTTTTTGCTCCCATGTCTATTCCCCCTAGTGCTCTGGCTGATGTAGCCCACTATCTTGAAGAACAGGATGAGGGGCAAAGGATAAAAAAGTTACTCTTTTGTTTGTCGAAAAAATACTGGGAAAATGATCCCAATGTGCTCGACAGTAATGGTTTGGACGCCCTACTAATGGAGTTGGTAGTACAAAAACCAACGATCGAACAATTTACCTTTTCCCTTTATAAGCTAGTCAAAACCCTCAACCGACCTAAGGTTTATGCGGCGGTGGCTAAAACCATACTGGACCAGTTGGGGCCAATTTATACGGCCTATGGAAAAACTGCCATACCAGAAGATGTTAAGGGCGAGGATGGGGCGATCGCCGCGGTGCCCATGGAAACTGAAACCCCAGCTCCCATAAATAGGGTAGTGGATCCTCAATACGTGGCCACCCAAGTGGCTCACATTCTGGTGCAGCATCGGGAACAAGCCCGTATTCAAAAGTTAATTTTTGCTGTAGCCCGGGGTTATTGGGAAAACAATCTCCAGGTGATCGAACAGGTGGGGCTAGCCAACTTATTGTTGGAGTTGCGGCAACGTTATCCTACCCCTGGCCAGTTACAGGAAGGCTTTAGTCAGATTGTCAACAACATCAACAAAACTACTTTCTATCTGGCGATCGCCAGGTTAATTCTGGAGCAAATGCAGGGCTTGTATGACAGTGGCCCTGGGTCGGAAGAACAATCCTCGCCATCCCACCAGGCAACCCAAGCAAATTTGATGGCGTCTGACTCTCCTAGCCCAGCGGAAAGCCAACTCAAATCCCTGGCCACATCCATCGTTGATTTTGACGCGTTGCCCATTCCCGCTCCTCCCCCCAGGCCCCGCCCAAGTGAACCAATTCTGACGGTGTTGGGGGCGGTGGTCCCCTCTCCTCCGGGTACTCCCCTCCAAGCCCACACTGAGAAGAAGGAATACAACCTGTTTGAGATCCGCTCAGAGATTATGCAATATACCAATCCCTTGCGGGCAAAAGTTTTACTTTTTTCGGTGTTGTTCCAAAGTTGGGACGAACATAACCCAGACTGGAGTTTAGTGCGTAGTTATGCCCTAGATGACCTAGTAGAGCAACTTATCCTGAGTCGTAGGCGGCCCAACGAGGTGGAAATTAAGCTTAATGCCTTGGCGAACCAAATGTTTGACCAGGAGGAGTATCAACAAACCGCCCAAACTCTGATCAAAATTATTAAACCCCTACTGTAGTTTCGTTTAGAATTGAACCGCCAACGGAGATTTTCAGGACCAATGCTGGTGCAAATACGGGGTAAATTACGGCGGGGCGTAGGACTGGTATTGCTATTCGTTCTCGCAGTGGGGTTGGGCATTGGTAACCCAGTGTGGGCCAATGGTAAAACGGAAATTTTTTGGGATAGCTGGGGAGTACCCCATATTTTTGCTGCCAATGAAACCAAGTTAATGGAGGCTTTTGGTTGGGCCCAGGCCCAGGCTCATGGGGATCTACTCCTCACCTTGTATGGGGAGGCAAGGGGCAAAGGAGCGGAATATTGGGGCATTGATTACCTTGACAATGATCAGTATGTCCATACGATGAATATCCCTCGGCGATCGGAGGTGTGGTTAAATGCCCAAACCCCAGCCATGCGCCGTGATCTGGAAAGTTTTGCCCAGGGTATCAATAATTATTTCCAACAACATCCCGATTTCAGTCAGCCCAGTTTGCGCCAGGTATTGCCCATCACAGCCCAGGATGTGGTGGCCCATGTACAGAGATTATTACTGTTTGAGTTTGTTACTAATCCCCAAGCCGTTGCTAGCCTCGCAGGACAAATACCAGAAGCTAACGTACCCATTGCCTCCAATGCCTGGGCGATCGCCCCTAAGCAAACTGAATCAGGCCATGGGCTATTACTGATCAATCCTCATTTACCCTGGGGGGGGCAATTTCGTTTAACGGAGGCCCAATTGGTGGCCCCTGGCATGGATCTGACCGGGGCGGCCTTTGTGGGAACTCCTGTGCCGGCCATAGGTTTTAACAATGATTTGGGCTGGAGCTTAACAGTCAATTATCCCCATAACGTGGGCAAATATGCCCTTACTTTGGCAGAAGGGGGCTATGAATGGGACGGGGAAGTTAAATCCTTCGATCGCCGTAATAATCAAGTCAAAATTCTCCAGGGCAATGGCAGTTACCAAACTTTGCAATGGCAAACCCTAGAAAGTGTGACGGGCATTGTGGTGGCCCAGCGGGGAGGCAATGCTTACACCCTCAAAATTCCTGGTTTGGACCGCAGTGGGGCTATAAGTCAGTTTTTGCACATGGGTAAAGCCAAAACCCTAGAACAGTTTGAAGCGGCTTGGCAAAAGCAACAAATTCCCATGTTCAATGTGCTCTACGGCGATCGCCAGGGCAATATTTTTTATCTATACAATACGTTGACCCCTATCAGGGAAGGCAGTTGGCAAGATTGGGATCGTCTGCAGCCGATTAACCGCAGTGCCGATTTAAACTCTGATTACTACATCTATGAACAATTGCCCAAGCTAACGAACCCCGCCAGTGGTTGGCTCCAAAACACCAATGATCCCCCCTGGACCAGCACCTTTCCCCCGGAGTTGGATGCGGCGGATTATCCTCCCAGTCTGGCCGCGCCGGATCTGAGCTTTGCTCCTTCTTTGCTGCGTACCCAACGGTCAATTAAATTGCTGGAAAATGCTTCCCCTTTAAGCTTCGAGCAGTTTAAGCAAAAAGTCTTTGACAGCCAGATGGAATTAGGCGATCGCATTGTGCCTCTACTGGTGTCGGCCGCTAAAGTCTTGGCTAACCCCATTGGTATTGAAGCGGCGGAAGTGCTCCAGGCCTGGGATAAACAGGCTAACCCCGATAGTAGGGGAGCGGTATTGTTTATGCTCTGGGCCCTGACCATTGGCGCAGATAAAGTTTTGGGTGGTCAATGGAATCCCGCTGACCCCCTCAATAGCCCCAGCGGCATGGCGGACATTAACAAGTTCATGGCGGTGCTGGAAGGGGTGGCGGCCCAGGTGAAATTTCTCTACGATGATTTGGCGATCAGTTGGGGAGAAGTAGTGCAAATGCAAGTCGGGAATTTTACTGCTCCTGCCAACGGTGCTCCCAGTAACCTAGGCAGTTTTCGGGTCTTGACCCTCAGCACCATTGCCAACCAAAGATTTCAAGCAGTGGCCGGAGATAGTTACCTGAGCTTAGTGGAATTTGCCGATCGCCCCCGGGGCCAGAGTATTTTGGTCTATGGCAATGCCAGCCAGCCCGATTCCCCCCATAACGGTGACCAGTTGGAACTTTACAGTAAAAATCAATTACGCCCAGCGTGGCGATCGCCAGGGGAAATCAAAGCCCACTTGGAAAAAACGGAAACACTTTAGCGGGGAAGATTGGCAAAGGTTATGGCGGCATTATTTATTGTGCTAGAAGGCATTGACGGATCAGGGAAAACCACCCAAGGGGATCTCCTGTTGGCCCATTTTCAGCGCCAAGGCCTGGCCGCAGTGCTTAGCCCGGAACCCACCAATGGCCCCATGGGCCGCTTAATTCGTCAAGCTTTACAGGGAGACCTATTTACCTACAACGATGCCCGACAATTTGAAGCCCAGATGGGTTATTTATTCGCTGCCGATCGCCATTACCATCTCTACCATCCAGGGGATGGAGTGGAGGCAAAATTAGCCCAACAATGCCACGTAATCACCACCCGCTACTATTTTTCTTCTCTCGCCTATAATTGCCACACAGAGGCCGACTGGGAATTTGTTCAACGCTTAAATCAATCTTTTCCCCAGCCGGACTATGTAATTTACCTAGACCTCCCGGTGGATTTGGCCCTACAACGCCTTGGCGATCGCCAGCAACTGGAGGACCAAGCCCCGAGGGAATGTTACGAACAACGGGAAAAGCTAATCAGTGTCCACCGCAATTACGACAGAATTTTTGCCCATTACCAGGGCCAACTTTGTCGCCTGGATGCCAGCCTGCCGGTGGAGCAACTACACCAAGCCATTATCACCAAAGTTGAGGAAATGCTGTGAGTAGATTTTGCCCTCGGTTCCGGTTATGGGGACGGCTAGTGCCGGGAGTAATCCTCGGCCTACTGCTTTTCATTGGATTAGCTCCTTGGGTGCAAGCTCAAATAAAACTTCCCCCAAATTTTTCCCCACCAATTTTGGTGAGTTCACAGCCCAGTAATGCCCTCAACGTCCAACAGGTCAATGAACTAACCACGGATCTGGAAGGTAAATGGGCAGGAATTTACGAAAACTATTTCCAAGAAGATTTCTCCAGTTTGGGTTTAACCACCGAGGAAATTGGTAAAAAATTAGCTTCTCTACAGAAACAAACAGGGCAAAAAGCGGCCATTTTTTGGATTAATCCCGAAGCAGATGGGGTTTCCATTTGTCTGTTAACCGGCGATCGCCCAACGGTGGGGGTAAAGGTGCTCGATACGGCGGAACAAAATTTGATGGCCACCGTGGAAATGTTTGCCCTGCAAGTGAGTGATCCCCGCAACCAAAATTATCGAGCCACCGGCAAAAAGTTATATGACTGGTTGATTGCTCCTGTGGTGAACGAATTGAAAGCCAATGCCATTGACACCCTAATTTTTTGTGTGGGTCCTAAACTGCGCTCTCTGCCCTTTGCCGCCCTCTATGACGGGGAGAAATTTTTAGCCGAGCAATATGCCATCACCCGTATTCCTGGTTTTAACCTGACAGAGTGGGGCCCCACCGACCTGAGTCAAGCAAGAATTCTGGCCATGGGATCTTCGGAATTCACGGATGCTGAACCGTTACCGGGGGTGGCTTTGGAGATTGCCAACATTACCCCCCAACCCTGGCCCGGGGTTGCCATGCTCAACCAACAATTCACGATACAAAATCTGCAGGCGGCCCGCCAACAACAGCCCTTTCCCTTGGTGCATCTGGCCACCCATGCGGAATTTAATGCCGGTTCCCCCGCCGACTCCTACATTCAGTTTGTTAACAGTCGCTTGAACCTCAAGGAAATTAGGAATTTACAATGGCAGAATCCTCCCGTTGATCTTTTAGTGCTCAGCGCTTGCACCACTGCCTTGGGTAATACTCAGGCGGAATTGGGGTTTGTGGGCCTGGCTCTGCAATCGGGGGTCAAATCAGCTCTGGGTAGTTTGTGGCGGGTCAGTGATCTGGGCACCATGGCTTTGATGAGTGAATTTTATTGGCAGTTGAAAGCTAAATCCTTCAAGGCCCAAGCTCTGCAACAGGCCCAAATCAGGATGATTAATGGGGAAATCAACCTCGATGCTGGAGAATTGCACACTTCCCGGGGGGCGATCGCCGTGGAGGATGAATTATTAACGTTGAGAAATCCCGAACTTTCCCATCCCTACTATTGGGCAAGCTTTTCCCTGATTGGCAATCCTTTTTAGAAGTTACTTCAACTGTTCACCACCACCAGATCCTGGAAAAGATAAAGCCAAGGGCGATCGCCAAGATTTTGCTAGGATCTGCCTGTTGACCCAACTTAGATCATTAAAAACTTATGTTCTTACTACACACCATGATTCGAGTGGGAGATTTAGACAAATCCCTGCAATTTTACTGTGACATTTTGGGGATGAATTTACTCCGCAAAAAAGACTACCCCAGTGGGGAATTTACCCTCGCTTTTGTGGGTTATGGCAAAGAATCGGAGAATGCGGTGATTGAGTTAACCCATAACTGGGGCACCGATAAATACGATTTGGGTAATGGTTTTGGCCACATTGCCCTGGGGGTGGAAGACATTTATAGCACCTGCGACAAAATCAGAGCCAAGGGGGGGAAAGTAGTACGGGAACCGGGGCCGATGAAGCACGGCACCACCGTCATTGCTTTTGTGGAAGATCCCGATGGCTACAAAATTGAATTGATCCAAACTTCCTCAAAGAAAGATTAGGTTCACACTGCTGAGGTGCAGTCCTAACTTCTATGACCATTGCAGTTGAGTAATCTGAGTACCCGATCACCGATTGTTTTTGTTAAGGGGAAAAGTCTTGCCAGTCCCCCAAACTTACCGGAAATTTGGTGAGTTCATGGGGGAAAGTACAAAACTTGCAATGGTTCCCTAGGTAGACAATCCTATCCCTGGGAGGGGATCAAACCGATTGGGGGGTAGCCAACAGCAGTACCCGTTCCAATAATTGGGGGGCAAACCGTTGGCACCACACTGCCAGATGACTCTGCCAACCCACCAAAATTTCACTACGGTTTTGTTTTAAACCTTTGACTAAGGATTGGGCCACTCGACCGGCGGTCATGGCTCTGACCCAGCGGAATTTTTGTAAACCCTTGGCCATATCCGTGTCGGTGAGGGTGGGTAGCAGGGTAACCACAGCGATGTTATGGCGGGCCAGTTCTCCCCGCAGAGCTTGGCTAAAGCCCAGAATGGCAAATTTAGTGGCGGAATAGGTGGCCATGGTGGGGGCCGCCACTTTGCCCATCAAACTAGAAACGTTGACAATAGTTCCCTCTTTTTGGGAAACCATGCGCCGGGCCACGCAACGGGTGATGCAATACAGACCCATTAGGTTAAGGGAAATTTCTTGGTAAACTTCCGGGAAGCGGCTATGGAGAAAGGGATTTTGGTGGGCAACCCCGGCACAGTTAACCAGCAAATGGATGGGGCCATGATCCCGCCAAGTTCTGGCGATCGCCGTGTTGACGGCCACGGGTTGGGTTAGGTCCAGGGGTAAGGCAATGGCCTGTAATCCGGGATGTCGTTGTTCTAACTCGTCAGCCAATGTTTGCAGACTGGCGTGGTTACGGGCCACAAGGATAATTTTTCCCAGACCTTGTTTGGCTAGTTCTTCGGCGATCGCCCGGCCGATGCCCCGGGAAGATCCGGTCACTAAAGCAGTTTTGTTGAGTAAATTCATTGCTTACCTCCTATGGAATATGAGGCGTGTTCTCCCTGGGAATAGATACGGAACAAATGCCGACAGGGAGAAATTTTTGGGTTAATGGGTTAAGTACGATATTGGATAAATTGGTTCTCCGTAACCCCAAAGCGGGGCACTAACTTTGCATTCCAGGTGCTAGCGGGGAATGGACAAGACAGTGGTATGGCCTAGGCTTACCTAGAAATCACGGCCATGGTTCAACCTAAAAGCGATGGGGAAAATTAACGAACCAAGGGGAGACAAACGGTGCTCCAGACAATGACGGGCATAATTTTTGACCTAGACCCCGAACCATTGCCTCGAATAGTTCTTCAGTCTGGGGTGTGGTGGCTTGACTGGCACTGATGCATGGGGAGCATGGTAAACGCCTCCTAAAATTGTTTCAGCGTGGTTAAATGCACTCTCTGAAGCACACGCTAACAGATCAAACAAGAAACAGCAACAATTCTTAATATTTCAGGGCCAGTTTGGCGATCGCCCCTGGCTGGAGAGGCAGTTTTTCCTATGTCCTTTGTCGCCCTGATGTGAGAATTTGGAGTATCCCTGCTGAGATTGCCTGGGCAGTCAGTGATGGGAGGGTCAATTTTTGTTCAGTGCTATGCGTATTTACGGCAATCGCCTCCTGAAAACCCTACCGGGGCAACAGACTAGACCTACCACAGGGAAAGTCCGCCTGGCATTATTCAATATTTGGCGGGGAGAAATTCAGCACTGCCACTGGTTGGACCTCTGTGCGGGCAATGGCACCCTGGGGGCGGAGGCCCTGTGTCGGGGCGCGGACAAAATAGTGGCGATCGAGCAGTCCGCCAAAGTTTGCACCATCATCAAAGAAAATTGGCAAAAACTAGCTAAGCCTGAGCAGCAATGGTCAGTCTTGCGGGGAGATGTGTTGAAATTGCTCCCAACCCTAAAAGGACAGACTTTCGACCGCATTTACTTTGATCCCCCCTATGCCAGCGGCCTGTACAACCCCGTTTTAACCTTAGTGGGTGAGTTGCAACTCCTCAGCTCCACTGGAGAAATAGCAGTGGAACATGACCGCCGCCATTGGCAGCCACCGGAGAGGATTGCTGGGTTGGAATTAATGCGTCAAAAAAAATATGGGTTGAGCAATTTAGCTTTTTATTGGCGGGAGCAAGGGGAAGCTTTGCCGATATAGTATTCTAGGTTGGCCCACCGCCGGATTGTGAAGTTTTGTTGTGAAGGGCGATCGCCAGGTCTGACCCTGGATAGTGCCTCCTATTTTGTTGATGTTGATCTGATTTACCCCCATCTAGCCATGCGTGTTGCTCTGTTCACGGAAACCTTTTTGCCCAAAATTGATGGAATTGTCACCCGTCTGAAGCACACAGTGGAAAACCTGCAACGGCAAGGGCATCAAGTGTTGGTCTTTTGTCCGGAGGGGGGACTCAAGGAATATAAGGGGGCAAAAATCCATGGAGTGAAGGGCATGCCTTTACCCCTTTACCCAGAACTAAAACTGGCTTTCCCGTCGCCCCAAATTAAACAGGCCCTGCTGAAATTCAAACCAGACTTGATTCATGTGGTAAATCCGGCGGTATTGGGTTTGGGGGGTATCTATTACGCCAAAAACTTGCATATTCCCTTGGTAGCTTCTTACCACACCCATTTACCCCAATATTTGCAACATTACGGCCTGGGGGCCCTGGAAGGGGTGCTGTGGGAACTGTTAAAACTGGCCCACAACCAAGCGGAATTAAATCTTTGCACTTCCTCCGCCATGGTGCAGGAATTAGTCAACCACGGCATTGAACGGGTGGATCTATGGCAACGAGGGGTAGATACGGAACTGTTTCAGCCCCACCTGAAGTCAGCCCAAATGCGGCAAAAACTGTCCCAGGGTCACCCTGACGATCCCCTATTTTTATATGTCGGCCGGGTTTCGGCGGAAAAACAAATCGATGAAATTAAGCCAGTGCTCGAGGCCATTCCCCAGGCCCGGTTGGCGATCGTGGGGGATGGACCTAACCGGAAAAATTTAGAAGCCCATTTTGCTGGCACTAATACCTATTTTGCCGGCTATATGCAGGGACTAGAGTTGGCGGCGGCCTTTGCTTCCGCTGATGGGTTCATTTTTCCTTCCCGTACTGAAACCCTGGGCTTAGTACTCTTGGAAGCTATGGCGGCGGGCTGTCCCGTAGTAGCAGCAGCATCTGGGGGAATTTTAGACATTGTCACCGATGGTGAAAACGGTTACCTGTTTGATCCCGCTATGGCAGGGGGAGTGGTACAAGCCACCCAAAGGTTAATGTCCGCCCCTGGCGATCGAGAACTATTGCGGCAAAACGCCCGGCAAGAAGCGGAACGATGGGGTTGGCCAGCGGCCACCAGACAATTGGTGGACTACTACCAACTGGTAACCTATGGGAAAAATGACGCTCCGTTAGCGGCTTAGGGTATAGCTTGCCACCCTCTGACTGTAGACAACAACTCGCTAAACCGTTACCAATCCTGGCAAACTTTCCCTCCAAACTTCAGGAAATTGGGGGGCATTTAAACTCCGAAAAAAATTTCCCCCGGCACAACCAAGGGGAAGAATACAATTATTTTTTCAAGAATGCCGAGGGCCTTTTGGATCTTTACCCCCATTCAGAACTTGACTGAATTTCTTCCCAGGGTTGGGGGAGTAGTAATTGTGGCAAACAAAAAATCAATCAAGCCATTCCGTGTGGAAAAATTCTCCCCTCGGCTTATCAGTCCGTTCATAGGTGTGGGCCCCAAAGTAATCCCGTTGCGCTTGGGTTAGGTTTTGGGGAAGCACCGCCCGCCGGTAACTGTCAAAGTAATCCAAGGAGGAACTAAAGGCCGGCACTGCAATGCCCATTTCATTGGCCAGCATCAACACTTCTCGCCATGGCCCCTGGCGATCCAAAATACTTTGCTTGAATTCCGGAGCTAGAAGTAAATTGGGCAACTGGGGATTGTCTTTAAAAGCTTTCTTGATCTTGTCTAAAAAGCCGGCTCGGATAATACAACCTCCTTTCCAAATGCGGGCAATTTCCGGCAGATTAACGTCATAACCAAATTCCTGGGAGGCCTTGGCAATTAGGGCCATGCCCTGGGCATAGGAACACATTTTCGAGCAGTAGAGAGCATCCCGTACTTTGGGAATCCAGGCTTCCATGTCCCCACTAAAGGTTTTACTGGGGCCCGACAGTTGGCTGGAAGCGGCTACCCGTTCTTCTTTGAGGGAAGACATTACCCTGGCGTTAACGGCGGCATAAATGGTGGGGATAGGTACGCCCAATTCTAGACCACTCATCACCGTCCAGCGCCCTGTGCCCTTTTGTCCGGCGGCATCGAGGATGTAGTCAATTAAATGTCCCCCGGTTTCGGGATCCTTTTTGGCAAAAATGTCGGTGCTGATTTCAATCAGGAAGGAGTTTAACTCATCGGTTTGATTCCATTGGCCAAAAACTTCGTGGAGTTTTTCGTTGCTCAAGCCGAGGCCGTTTTTCAAAATGTCGTAGGCTTCGGCGATTAGTTGCATATCGCCATACTCAATGCCGTTGTGGACCATTTTGACGTAATGTCCTGCTCCCCCTGGGCCAATAAAAGTCACACAGGCGGGATTATCGGGGTCTTCCACCTGGGCGGCAATTTTAGTCAGAATGGGTTCCAATTCTTTGTAGGCGGCCGGGGTACCACCGGGCATCAAACTAGGACCCAGTAATGCGCCTTCTTCCCCTCCACTGACTCCCATGCCGACAAAGCCCAGGCCGGTGGCTTCCAAATCTTTGGTGCGACGTTCCGTATCTTCATAAAGGGAGTTGCCACCATCAATGATCATGTCCCCTTCTTCCAACAGGGGCTTCAACTCATTGATCACTGCATCCACGGGTCCCCCAGCTTTGACCATTACAAGGATTTTACGGGGGCGTTCCAGCAGTTGGACAAATTCTTCTACGGTGTAGGCGGCTTTAATGTCTTTATCCACAGCTCTTTCGGCCATGAATTTCTCAGTTTTGTTGGGGGAACGGTTATAGACGGCGATGGGAAAGCCTCGACTTTCCACGTTGAGGGCCAGATTTTCCCCCATTACTGCCAGTCCAATTACCCCAAAGGTTCGCTTAGTCATAATAGCTACGTTAGATTGCACAGTCGGGCAAGGTTAATTTCCTTAAGGGTACATCGCATTTTTTGTTTGCTACCCCTGGGGCAAAATTTTTCACTGGAAATAAACTAAGTCGTTAATAAAAGAGCTGATTTTCCCGTGGTAGTCAAGATTTGCTGGGAGTTTCCCAATGGTCAGACGGTGATTAGATATAGTTGGGGTCGATGCATATCCCCCAATGACTAATTTTTTTGGCAATCGTTTAATTTTCCATGGCAAAATCTCCTCAAAATAAACAGTGGTTAGCCAATACCTTACTGGTGCTGGGCAGTTTAGGTTTTGCGGTGGTGGTGGCGGAAGTAGCTCTACGATTAATGGGCGTTAGTTATCCCAGCTTTTACCAAGTCGATCCCCAACGGGGCCATAGTTTAATTCCCAATTTCAGCGCCCGTTGGACCCATGAAGGCAATGGTTTGGTAAGAATTAATGCCGATAGCCTGCGCGATCGCCATTATGAAAAGGAGAAACCGGCGGATACCTATCGCATTGTGGTGTTGGGGGATTCTTTTTCCGAGGCAATTCAGGTTAATGAAGATGAGACCTATTGGAGCGCCATAGAAAAAGATTTGCCTTCCTGCCCCGGCTTAACAGGAAAAACGGTAGAAGTAATTAATTTTGGCGTGGGGGATTACGGCACGGCCCAGGAATATTTAACCCTCCAGCACCATGCCATGGAGTACCAGCCAGATTTAGTCTTGCTACAGATTTTTACCGGCAATGACATTGTCAATAACTCTCGCCAACTCAGCCCTGGCGATCGCCTAGCACCCTTTTGGGAAGAGGTGGATGGTAAATGGCAAATGCAGTTGGATTTCAGAGAAACAGCGGCCTATCAACGGCGGGATACTGCCCCAAGAAGATTTGTGTACGGCCTAATTAATCAGGTGCGGTTGCTACAAGTACTTAACGAAGCTAAACGACAATGGGTAACCCAAAGGACTTTAACCACCCAACAGCAGGGCAATACTGACATCATTCCCGCTCTGGATTTCGACGTTAATTTATATCGGGAACCCACCGATCCCGCCTGGGAGCAAGCTTGGGCCGCCACGGAATCTTTAGTTATGGCGACTAGTCAACTAAGTAGGGAAGACAATGCTGACTTTTTAGCTGTGGTGATTAGCAATCCTCCCCAGGTATATCCCGATCGCCAGGTGCGAGAAAAGTTAAAGCAGCTAGGGGCGGAGAATTTGTTTTACCCTGATCAACGGTTGACCGCATTGGGACAACAGGAGGATTTTGCTGTGTTGACCCTGGCGAAAACCATGCAACAAAAAGCCGATGCGGAGCAAATTTATTGGCACGGTTTTGAGAACACCATCCCCGGAGTGGGTCATTGGAATGTTCAGGGCCATCAACTGGCCGGCGAATTAATTGGCGATCGCCTTTGCCAAATGGTGACAGAGCAAAAAAAGTAAAACGTTATCCTTTAATCTAAGTCCCGCAAAAGTTGAGCAAAATTAGCCGGGGATATGGGAACTGAAAGGATAAATGAGCAGAGGAAATCACTATGGAACGGCCTCTTTACTTCGACAACCACGCCACCACCGCCCTCGATCCTAGAGTACTAGAAGCCATGCTCCCTTACCTGAGAGAGCAGTATGGCAATGCGCGCAGTGCCCATTTTTACGGTTGGCAAGCCTCAGCGGCCATTAAACAAGCTAGGCAGGAGATTGCTGACACCATGGGAGCCGCACCGGAAGAAATTATTTTCACCAGTGGTGCTACGGAGGCTAATAATTTGGCCATTCGGGGAGTAGCGGAAGCTTATTTTTCCCAAGGCAAACATCTGGTGACGGTGGAAACGGAACATCAAGCGGTGTTAGCTCCCTGTCGTTATTTGGAAACCCTGGGGTTTGAGGTGACCTATTTGCCAGTTCAATCCAGTGGTTTGGTGGATTTGACCGAGTTGGAAAAGGCTTTACGGCCCGATACCATTCTTGTTTCTGTGATGGCGGCCAACAATGAAATCGGCGTGCTGCAACCCGTCAAGGAGATTGGTGTTCTCTGTCGCCAACGCTCAATTATTTTTCACTGTGATGGGGCCCAAGCTTTGGGCAAAATTCCCCTCGACGTCCATCAACTTAACATTGATCTACTGTCCTTCACTGGGCACAAAATCCATGGTCCCAAGGGCATTGGGGGATTATATCGCCGTCAAAATCCGGGGGTGAGGTTAGCGCCCCAACTGTTGGGGGGAGGGCAAGAAGGTAATTTTCGTTCCGGAACTCTGCCGGTGCCTCTAATTGTTGGTTTAGCCAAGGCTTTGACCATAGCTGGGGAAACTTTAGTGTCGGAAGGCGATCGCCAGCGACAACTGCGGGATCAACTCTGGCAAGGTCTGGCAAAAATTAGTGGGGTGGTGCTGAATGGGGACTACGAACAAAGGTTGCCGGGCAACCTCAATGTCAGTATTACTGGGGTTGATTCCAGGGCTTTGCTAACTACATTGCAACCCCGATTGGCATTATCTTCCGGTTCCGCCTGTTCTTCCTACCGCACTGAAGCTTCCCATGTGTTGTATGCCCTGGGTCGGGACAAAACCAGCGCCCAAGCTAGTCTCCGTTTTGGTTTAAGCCGATTTACCACCGAGGTAGAAATTGACCAGGCGATCGCCATTGTGACGGATACAGTAGCTAGGTTAAGGGCCGATGCTTCTGACCAGAGTTAATTTCTCGTAAGTTTGTCTTCCATGTGGCAATCAATTCGTTCGCTCATTTTTCAAACTCCCTGTCCTCTGTGTCAAAAACCCAGCCAGGATCAATTTTGTCGGGATTGCACTGGACAAATTTTCAGCCATCGTTTTCCTCCTAAATTCCAGCAATGGCAAGGAAACTTTCCCCGCTTTGTTTGGGGACAATACGAAGGACAACTGCGGCGGGCTTTAACGGTGATGAAGTTTGAGCAACAGCCCGACATTGGTATTTGGTTGGGAGAACAGTTGGCAGAACAGTGGTTACAACAACCCCAAGCTAAAACTAAATTTCGTCCCCAGGTGGTGCCCATTCCCCTCAACCCTCGTAAGCAAGCCCAACGGGGATTTAATCAAGCTGAAAGAATTGCCGCTGGTTTTTGCCGCCTGACTGGTTATGTTCTCCACCCCCAAGCATTACAACGAGTTAAAGATACCCAAGCTCTGTTTGGTCTTAGCCCAGGCGATCGCCGCCGGGAATTGCAATCAGCTTTAGCCACGGGGCCAGGGTTTAACACTCGCCGACCCTGGTTGATTTTGGATGATATTATTACGACCGGCACCACCGCCCTAGAAGCCCGACGGATAATGGAAGAAAAGGGAGCTAAAGTGTTGGGTATCGTGGCGATCGCCGCACCGTCTTTTTCCCAGCCCATGGAACTTAGACAGCAATGATAATGATCATTTAACATAATATTTCTATTGGTCTGTATTCAATCTCGTATTGTTAAAGCCCTATCGTTCCCTTTATTTTTGTCAATCCTATGCAGAAACAAGTCTCTCCCCTAGCCCGTGTCGCCCTTTGGTTGGGTGGTGTTAGTTTGACTGCCACCAGCTTGGTCATTCCCACCGCGGCCCAGGCCCAAAGTAGTCTCAATGGAGGTAGTGCCATTCCTCCCCTGAAGCCGATTCCAGAGTCCACCTACACTCCTCCCGCTGCCCCCACCAGTACCCCCAGTAATCCAACTAGTCAAGCCCTAGCCACCCATATTGTGCTGGTATTAGGGGAACGGAGAGTTTACGCCTACCAAAACGACAAGGTTTTAGCCAGTTACCCCGTAGCGGTGGGTAAAAAAGGCTGGGAAACACCCCAAGGCAATTTCCAAGTCATCCAAATGGTGGAAAATCCCGTGTGGGAAAATCCCTGGAATGGCAAAAAGGTGGCCGCCAGCTTGGACGGCCCCATCGGTATCCGTTGGATCGGTTTTTGGAGTGACGGTAAAAATACCATTGGTTTCCATGGCACCCCGAAAAAACATGAGCATTTCCTGGGCACAGCGGCTTCCCACGGTTGCGTCAGAATGCGAAATCAAGATGTGGTGGCTTTGTTCAACATGGTGCAAAATGGCACCCCAGTGCGGGTAGTGCAGAAAAAATAGATGATTTGAACTGACTGAATCAAAACGGCGATCGTGTACAACCGTCAGGAATTAGGAATTAGGAATTGTAGCCCCGGTTTCTGAGTTGTAATTTCTGATCGCCACTGAGGGTAATGGTGCAATACAGAGGAAATACCAATGGCGACAACCCTAATCAATCATATTGAGATCACGCCAGGAACCTGTGGTGGAAAACCTCGCATCGCTGGGCACCGGATCACAGTTCAAGACATCGTGAGCTGGCACGAACGAATGGGACTATCTCCCGACGAAATCGTCCATCATTATCCTAATATTACTTTAGCTGACGTTTATGCAGCTTTGTCTTACTATCACGATCACCTTGAAGAAATTAGGCAAGGAATTATTGATGATGAAATTTTTGCTGAAGAAATGCGGTCCAGTACCCCTTCTTTGATGGAAGCAAAATTAAGAAAAATGCATGGCAAAACGGAAGCGAGTACGTCTCTTTAGATATATTCCTGTAACCACTGTCGAAACTCACGACGTAAAGCACTCATGGGAGTCACCTGGCTTTTTTTTAAACAAAGGGAAATTCCTTCAATAATGGGAATAGAGGGAAAAGCTTTACTCATCAAAGAGTTAATGTATTTTCCTTCTTCTAATAAACTAATTTCTAGTTTTTCGTCTTCATATCGCCAAATTTCAGGAATGCCTAATGCCTCATAGGCACTGACCTGGGTAATAGAGGTGAAATCTACTTCGATCGCCAAATCGGGGACAGGATCAACATCTAAATTCAGCCGTTGTTTGCCCACCATAGCTTGATAGTTGTCAATATAAAAACAATCATCAGGCTCAATACCTGCTTGCATAGGTCTGCTTTTAAAAGTAGTGGAGCCAAGGGATTCCCATTCCAGACCTAATTCTTCCAGTAAAACCACAAGTAAATGGGAAATCAAAACTTTAGTGCGTTCATGGCCAGGTAAAGGCATCCGAAATTCTAAAACTCCCTTGTAATAAGCGATATGGGAATGACGATGTTCCCCCAAATCTTCCAAAATTTCCTCAAATTCCTGCCAGGAAATTTGATCTAAAATAATACGCTGACCCGGCTCAACTTTTATTTGGGCGATCGCAATTTTGACAGGCATAACCTCAAACTCCCACCTTTAATTGGTTTAATCATAAATCAAAAAAAACAGCTAACGACAGCCTCCGTAGTGGCGATCGCCAGGGTGGCTAAATCACAAATATTTATGGTGATTATGTCTAACCATTAAGAATTGTATGGGAAGCCATAAAAAAATAATTGAACTAAATAAAGCTGAAAGTCAATCAGAATAGGCATTCCAGAAGATTAAAAGCTCGATCAAAATGTAAAGTTACTGCTCGACAAGGTTAAGACTTTTACCGACAATTTGAGGGTGAATTATGCCCCCGGAGTCTGAACCCTATGAAATTGGCCTATTGGATGTACGCTGGCCCGGCCCACATTGGCACCCTACGCATCGCCAGTTCTTTCAAAAACGTCCACGCCATTATGCACGCTCCGTTGGGGGATGATTATTTCAATGTCATGCGCTCCATGTTGGAACGGGAGCAGCATTTTACCCCTGTCACCACCAGTGTGGTCGATCGCCAAGTGTTATCGAGGGGTTCCCAGGAAAAAGTGGTGGACAACATTGTCCGGAAAGATGGGGAAGAAACGCCGGATTTAATTGTGCTGACCCCCACCTGTACCTCCAGCATTTTGCAGGAAGATTTGGCCAATTTTGTTGACCGGGCCCAGATGGATGCCCACTGTGATGTACTTTTGGCGGACGTGAACCATTACCGCTATAACGAATTGCAAGCTGGCGATCGTACCCTCAAGCAAATTGTCGAGTTTTACATTAAAAAAGCTCGTAAACAGGGTAATTTAGCCACGGAAAAAACAGCTAAGCCATCGGTGAATTTAATTGGCTTCACCACCCTGGGTTTCCACAACCAACATGATTGCACCGAGTTAAAGCGATTAATGGCGGATCTGGGCATTGAAGTAAACCTAATTTTGCCGGAAAAAGCCACGGTGGATCAATTGGCTAAAATGCCCCAAGCTTGGTTTAACCTCTGCCCTTACCGGGAAATTGGTTTAATGACAGCGGAGTATTTGCAGGAAGAATTTGCCCAGCCCTACGTGGACATTACCCCCATGGGGGTGGTGGAAACGGCCCGTTGCATCCGCAAAATTCAGGAAGTTCTGAACGCCCAAGGTGCGGAAGTCAACTATGAAGATTTCATCCAGCAACAAACCCGGTATGTTTCCCAGGCGGCTTGGTTTTCCCGCTCTATTGATTGCCAAAATTTAACCGGCAAAAAAGCAGTGGTCTTTGGCGACAACACCCATGCGGCGGCTATGACCAAAATTTTGGCCCGGGAAATGGGCATCCACGTTGTGCTAGCAGGAACCTATTGCAAATATGATGCCGATTGGTTCCGAGCTGAAGTATCCGAATACTGTGATGAAGTATTGATCAGTGAAGATAACGGGGCGATCACCGACGCTATTGCCCGCATTGAACCGGCGGCCATTTTTGGCACCCAGATGGAACGCCATGTGGGCAAACGCTTGGATATTCCCTGCGGTGTGATTGCGGCCCCGATCCATATCCAGAATTTCCCCTTGGGCTACAAACCATTCCTGGGCTACGAAGGGACAAACCAGATGGCGGATTTGGTGTACAACTCCTTCACCCTGGGGATGGAAGATCATTTATTAGAAATTTTCGGCGGTCATGACACCAAGGAAGTCATCACCAAAACCATTTCCAGCGATTCTGATTTAGGTTGGCACAGCTCCGCCCAAGCAGAATTGAATAAAGTGCCGGGGTTTGTCCGGGGTAAAGTCAAACGCAATACGGAAAAGTTTGCCCGGGAGCGGGGCTTATCGGAAATTACCCTAGAAGTGATGTACGCCGCCAAGGAAGCCGTGGGAGCTTAAGGGTCTGTGGGCCAAAATTCTAGTTGCTTACTTAACCCTCAAATTTCCCTATCAAACTTTGGTCGGGATTGATCGCCATCAATTTCTGTGAACTTCCATTACAATCAAGCCTGTTATACAACGGGTGAAAGATGTATATTCTCATTGGTGGCATGGGGAGCATGGGCTCCAGCTTGGCCAAAAACCTCTTAAAAATGGGTCACACCTTAGCTACGGTGGATATTGATCCCATCGCCTGCCAGTATGCCCGGGAAAAAATTGGGGTGATGGCCTTTGAAGGCAGTGCGGTTAATACGACAGTGTTGATGGAAGCGGGCATACGTAAAGCTGAAGCGGTGATCGCCACCCTTCAAGATGATGCCCTCAATCTGGCTCTAGTTACCCTGTGTAAACATTACGGTGTACCCCAAATTGTTGTCCGCATGAGCGATGGGGACTTTGCTGAACCGTACCGCTTAGCCGGTGCCACCCACATTATCAGCACCACAGAATTGGCTCTTAATCGGGTAATTAATGCCATTGAGTATCCCCAAGTGGATGCCATGATGCACTTTGAACAGGGACAAATTGAAGTGCTTAAACTTTCTATTCCCCCCAATTGCACCATTGTGGGCCGTAGCGTGGCGGCGATCGCCCAGGATCCCCGTTTTCCCTCCGGTACATTGATTATTGGCTACCAGGCCAATGCCCATGAAGATCTAAAAATTCCCAACGGCAATACGTTGCTCGAAGATGGTTCCACCATTTTGGCTGTGACCAAACCGGAATTGGTGCGGCAATTGATTGATTTTATGGGGTTGTGTCAGTCTTGATGGAACACAGACCAATTTGATCAAAAAGACCGCAGATTAGAACAAAAAGCTGGTGCGTATATGCCCCACATATTGGGTGGCGTTGTTGCTGTTGGCTTCAGGATTAAGCACGACCCAAAAACCTGGGGTGATGGAAATATTGTTGTTGAGTTGAATGCGGTAGAACGCTTCTAAATGGTAGGGAGTGGTTTGTCCCACTGCTCCGGGTAAATTACTAGCGGTGACCGTGGGAGGAATACCCAGAGCAATGCCCGGTAAATTTCCTTCCCCCCCCCCATCTGGGAAACTAATGCCCACCAAGCCATACCAAATGGCCGAACTATTCCAGGACACATCCCTCAACACTGTCCCCCCCACTCCATCGGATAAATTGCTTAATCCTCCCCCCTGGGCTTGGGCATCCACAAAACCTCCCCAGCCATGGATTTGCACATGGGGCGTGATGCGATAGTAACCCTGCAATGTGTAAAAATTTCCCGCTGTGGCGATCGCCTCTCCGAAAGGTTGAATTGCTAACAGACTACCGGTGCCTGCCATTAAATTTGTCTCACCAGCCGGAAAATAGGAACGGGAATAGGTGAAGCCAATGCCCCCGTCAGCGGTTTGATAAGCCAATTGAGCCAGGGTATGATGTCCCCCATTGAAAAGGCCATTGCCTTGGTCAGGATCGTTGGGATTAGTGGCCAAGTAGCCTACACTAAATTGCACTGTGGGGGTTATCTGCCAATTTAGGCCTGCTCCTCCCCCGCCTCGACGGTAAATGGGGTCATACTCCCCAAAGCGGGAAGGAATACCTAGGGCATCATCGGCAATGGTGGGGGGTGTTAAAGTGTCCACTAAATCTGTGTAGCCCACCCCGACAGTACCCAGGCGCAGAGTCAAATTATCCGTTAAAGGAGTACGGTACCAAAGATGGCTCACCTCCACATTGTTGTTGGAATTGTCGTCATAGTTGAAGCGGGTCATATTGGTGCCAGTTTGCGCCACTCCATTAAAAAAGTTGGAGAACTGTAACCTGGTTCTGAATAAATCTTTGCCGGTAAAACTGGTTTCTAAATTAAATCGGACTCGATAGGCGAACTGGGTTTGAAATTCATTGCTGTCGCCCCCCACCCGATCGCCAAAGACCTTATCCAAAGAAGTAATCGTTTGTCCATAAAGTTTTGTGGTGACGGAAAATTGGTGGTCTTCTAAAAAAGCAGTGCGAGTTTCCAGATTATCGACCCGAACTGCCAATTGTTTTAACTCTGCCCGGAAATCCTGGGCTAATTTTTTTAGCAGGTCTAAATCTCCCTGGGCAACGGAGACATTTTCTTGCAATAGTTGCTCAATAGTGTTTAAACAAGCATTTAATCCCGCTGCAAATTCGTAACGACTCAGGGGGCGGGCACGCAGTGTGCCTTCGGCATCGCCTCGGTAGGTGCGGTCTGGATAACCAACTAAACAACCGTAACGCTCCACCAAACTTTGCAGAGCGGCAAAGGCCCAATCACTGGGTTGCACATCCCTTAGTTCCGCCACTGAGGTAACTTGATTAACGCCATTGCCCAAATTACTTGCACCCAACTGGTAACGATTAACCGGAGGGAAAAATTCATTCACGGAGACAGTTTGGGCCTCACTGGGTAACGTCACTGTTAGTCCACTGGCGATCGCCAAACCGCAAATTAAGCCCATGGATGCAGTCAATTTTGCTAATGACAATGTGGTACCCTCCCGAAAAAAATCAAGCTAATGTCAATTAATTCCCCTCAAAATAAAAAATTAATCACATTTGCTCCAGAGTTTTACCCTTAGTTTCCTTCACAAAAAACCAGATAAAGAAGATTGAAATTGCCGCTGAAGTGGCATATAAACCATAGGCGGGGCCCAAACCCACCGTATCCAATAGGGGCGGAAAAGTAGTGGAAATAATAAAGTTAGCAATCCACTGTACCCCCGCCGCCACCGATAGAGCCGCCGCTCGAATTTTGTTATTAAACATTTCCCCCAGCAAGACCCAAACAATGGGCCCCCAAGAAAAACCAAAACTAAATACATAAAGATTGGCTGTCACCAAAGCGATTACCCCGGCGGCCCCCGTCAGGGTAGGTTGGCCATTGACCACTGTTGCTCCCCCAAACACCACGGAAAGGATGCCCAAGGTAATGGTCATACCAATGGAGCCCATGAGCAACAAAGGCTTACGGCCAAATTTATCCACAAAGGCGATCGCCACCAGGGTGGTGAGGATATTGATAAAACCAGTGATCACCGTGATTAACAGGGATTTTTCTTCGGTAAAACCTACCGATCGCCAGAGCACACTGCTGTAATAAAAAATTACGTTAATGCCAACAAATTGTTGTAGTGCCGACAACCCCATACCAATCCAGACAATGGGCAATAGTCCTCCCCGACGACTGAGCAGATCACTAAACCGGGGTTTATGGTCGAGACTAACCGTTGCCTGGATTTCCTCAATGCGACCCGCCACGTCTCCCCCTTCCACTTTCCACAAAATAGCCGCTGCTTTTTCTTCTTGTCCTTGAGCTACCAAATACCGGGGAGATTCGGGAATGAGGAAAGCGCAAACACCATAGAGCAGGGCGGGAATTAGCTCTGTCCAGAACATCCAACGCCAGGCTGCCGCACCGAACAACCAGATATTATCAGCAGATCCTCCTGCCAACAGAGCAATAAACCAATTACTCAACAGGGCAATGAAAATGCCGGACACAATGGCCAACTGTTGCAAAGAACCTAAACGTCCCCGCAGATGGGCCGGCGACACCTCCGCGATGTAAGCCGGGGCAATAACGCTGGCCGCCCCCACACCAATACCCCCCAGTACCCGCCAGAAAATAAAATCCCAAATGGTGAAAGGTAAACCTGATCCAATGGAACTGAGGGTGAACAGCACCGACGCTAAAATCATGGTTTTAATCCGCCCATGGCGATCGGCGATCGGTCCCGCCCCAAAGGCCCCCAGTGCTGATCCCAACAGAGCTAGGGACACCGATAAACCTGTTACAAGGCTGTCCGTCTGAAAATGTTTTTGTAGGGCCGCCACGGCACCATTGATCACCGCCGTGTCAAAGCCAAACAGAAACCCCCCCAGGGCCGCTACCCCCGAAATCAGCAGGACAAACTTAACGTTAGCCGTAGATTGGGAAGGAGAAGAGGGGGGATTCATGTAAAGCCGAAATTGAAGAAGTTAGCCTATGGCAAGTTGCGCTTGCCCACGGAATAAATCCTACCAAGTAAAAAAACTTCGTCATGAATTCTTAATTAAATGTTGCAAAACACTGCAATGCATAGCAATGGTTAAAGTTAGTGCAAAATGATCAGGCATCGACAAAAACGAATCTTTGTATATCAAGAAAATTTAATTACTTTGTCCCCCATCGTTGCTTTCGGCCCCAGGCGATCGCCTAGGGATCGACCCGTAGCACGATAGAATCGAACATTGTCCCCGATCAATTCCTTTCCCATGCAAAGACTGCGTTGGCTACTGCTTTTAATTGTTGTCTTGGTCATTGGGGCCAGCTTTGTGCTGGTCAAGTTGCCCCTACAACTGGGTTTAGACCTGCGGGGGGGAGCTCAGTTAACCATTGAAGTGCAACCCACCAAAGAAATTCCCGAAATTGACAACGATAGTTTGGTGGCGGTGAAAACGGTAATTGAAAACCGGGTTAATGCCCTGGGAGTATCGGAACCATTGGTGCAAACGGCCGGGGAAGATAAGATTGTGGTGCAACTGCCGGGGGTGACGGATCCGGGACAGGCAGAACGAATTTTGGGAGGCACTGCCCAGCTAGAATTTCAGCAACAACGGCCGGGCACGGAAGGGGAATTCCAAGCGGAATACAGCATTAAACGGCAACTGGATGCGGAGTTGGAAAACCTGCGTCGTTCCGGTGCGTCCCCGGAAAACAGCGATCGCCTAGAGGAATTACTCAAAGCCAAAGAAGAATCCAATAAAGCTCTATTAGCTCTGTTTGAACCCATGGGACTGACGGGGAAAAACCTCACCGATGCCCGCCCTAGCCCTAATCAATCCGGCACAGCCTGGGAAGTGGCCCTCCGGTTTGACGAAGAAGGGGGACAGAAATTTGCCGAGTTAACTCAAGCGGTGGCCGGTACAGGCCGGAGTTTAGGGGTATTTCTAGACAATGACCTGCTCAGTGCTCCGGTGGTGGGCGTAGAATTTGCCAATACGGGGATTACCGGGGGAGCGGCGGTAATTACAGGAAACTTCACCATTGATACAGCCAACGATCTGGCGGTGCAACTGCGGGGCGGTTCCTTGCCGTTCCCAGTGGAAGTGGTTGAAAACCGCACAGTGGGTGCCACCCTGGGGCAAGAAAGTATCCGCCGTAGTTTAGTGGCGGGGTTTGTCGGTCTAGTTCTCGTGCTAGTTTTCATGGCGGTTTACTATCGTTTGCCGGGGATAGTGGCGGATATATCCCTAATGATTTACGCTGTTTTGACCCTAGCGGCCTTTGCTCTGGTGGGGGTAACGTTGACCCTGCCTGGTATTGCCGGTTTCATTCTCAGTATCGGCATGGCGGTAGATGCCAACGTGTTGATTTTTGAGCGCACCAGGGAAGAGTTGCGGGCGGGCAACACCCTCTACCGTTCGGTGGAAGCGGGCTTTTTTCGGGCCTTTTCCAGTATTTTGGACAGTAACGTCACCACCCTCATTGCCTGTGCGGCCCTGTTTTGGTTTGGTTCCGGTCTGGTGAAAGGTTTTGCTCTCACCCTGGCGATCGGAGTCATGGTGAGTTTGTTCACCGCCCTGACCTGCAGTCGTACCCTGTTACTGGTTATTGTGCTCAGTTTGCCCAAAGTTCGTCAAAATCCTGGACTGTTTTGTCCTAACCTTTCGTTGCCCGCCAAGTCTTGAATTATTCTGCTACAAGTTCTGTTATATCTTGATCAATAATCCTGAAAAAGCATGAAATTAGACCTGTTCAAATGGGAAAAACCCACCTGGATTTTGTCTGCAATCTTGATGATTATTAGCCTTGTGGCTATGGCGATTTCCTGGGGGCAGTTCCAGGCTCCCTTCAAGCCCGGTTTAGATTTTGTTGGGGGAACCCGTTTACAACTACAACTGGAGTGTGCCGCCACTAATAATTGTCCAGCGGCGATCGATGTAGCTAAGGTGCAGGATATTCTGGGAGGAGTGGGTCTAGGCAACAGTAGTGCCCAGGTCATTGAGGACTATACCCTTTCTATTCGCAGTCAAACCTTAGATGTGGAACAAAGGGAAACTATCATCAAAGTCCTTAACGAAGGCATCGGCAAATTTGCCCCGGAAACCATTCAAATTGACACCGTTGGACCCACGGTAGGTAAAGCTTTGTTCCAGTCTGGGGTTTTGGCTTTGATGCTATCTTTGTTCGGGATTATTATTTATCTGAGTATTCGTTTCCAGATTGACTACGCATTTTTTGCCATTGTTGCTCTGATACATGATGTGGTAGTAACCATGGGGGCTTTTGCGATTTTTGGTTTGCTGGGGGGAGTGGAAGCAGATAGCCTTTTTCTCGTCTCCCTGCTAACTATTATTGGCTTTTCTGTAAACGATACGGTGGTAATTTATGACCGCATTCGGGAGACTTTGGAGCGTTATCCAGATTGGAGTATTGACCGGGCTACGGACGATGCCGTTAATCAAACTTTGACCCGTTCCATTAATACTTCTTTGACCACCTGTTTGCCCTTGGTGGCTATTTTCCTCTTTGGGGGAGATTCGTTAAAGTTCTTCGCCTTGGCCCTGTTGATCGGTTTTATTTCTGGGGTTTATTCGAGTATTTTTATTGCCACAACCCTCTGGGCCTGGTGGCGTAAACGGCGATCGCCAAAGAATCCTCCTACGGAAATGGTGGCGGAGGTTTAATTTTTGCGTTCCCCTGGGTGAGGCTGAGAGAGATACCTTAGACCAAAGTTGGCACCGGCGAAAAGGGAAGGGAAAGGTCAAAGCCTTATGGGAAAATGGCCACAATTTAGCATTTAGCTCCGCCCATCTTCCATGGAATTTAGCCAACTCGTAGAACGCCTACAAACCCATATCCAATGCCACAGCCTAGAAAAATTTGGTGATCGCAATCCAACCCTTGGGGGCGTTGCCGCCTTAACGGAGGCCTTGACCGGGCAAATCAGTTACGTCGATAGTGCCAAGTACGCGCCTCAAATGAAGACAACCCAGGCCAGTGCGCTAATTTTGCCCCCGGATGAAAAACTTCAAGCAGAAGCCGATGCCCAAGGCATAGCCTGGTGTGCCACCGCCCAACCCCGGCTCCTATTTGCGGCGGCGATCGCCGTTTTTTATCAACCCTATCGTCCACCGGCGGGTATCCATGCCACTGCTGTTATCGATCCCTCGGTGCATTGTGGTGAGGACGTGAGCATTGGCCCCCATGTGGTAATTTATCCCAACGTAACCCTCGGTGATCGGGTGTGCATCCACGGCAATGTGGTGATTTACCCCGCCGTTACCATCGGCAACGACACCGTGCTCCACGGGAACTGCACCATCCACGAACGTACTCAGATCGGCCAAGGTTGTGTGATCCATAGCGGAGCGGCGATCGGGGCAGAGGGTTTCGGCTTTGTGCCTACCCCTGAAGGCTGGTTCAAAATGGAACAATCCGGCCAAGTAGTTTTGGAAGACGGGGTAGAAATTGGCTGTAACAGTGCAGTAGATCGTCCCGCCGTGGGGGAAACCCGCATCGGGAAAAATACTAAACTCGACAATATGGTGCATGTGGCCCATGGTTGTCGTATTGGTGAGGCCTGTGCCCTAGCCGGCCAAGTGGGTTTAGCGGGGGGAGTTACCATCGGCAACCGGGTGATCCTCGCTGGTCAGGTGGGAGTAGCGGACAAATCCGAGATCGGTGACGGGGCGATCGCCTCGGCTCAAACGGGAATCCATGGCAAAGTGGGGCCCAAAGAAGTAGTTTGTGGCAGTCCCCATATGCCCCACAAGCTTTATCTCAAAGCCTCTGCCATCTATAAGCGTTTACCGGAAATGTACGACACCCTCAAAAAACTGAAAAAAGTTTAATACCTGCAACGAAAAACCCCATCCCAGTTACCTAGGGTGGGGAGTTTCTTTTTCTTGGTTCAATTATCTAAATCGGTCAGCCTTGCCCAAAGGGAAAATAAAGCTTTCTACTTTGCGGTGGCGGCAACCTTTACCACTTCACTAAAAGCGGCGGGGTCTAAAACAGCCAACTGGGCCAACATTTTACGGTTGATTTCAATATTGGCTTTTTTCAATTGTCCGGTCAGCTTGCTGTAGCTCATACCTTCTTGGCGAGCGGCAGCGTTGATGCGGGTAATCCACAGACGACGGAAATCCCGTTTACGCTTACGGCGATCGCGGTAGGCATTGCGCAGAGCCTTCATTACCTGTTGGTTAGCGGTGCGGAAAAGTTTGGAGTGGGAACCCCGGAAACCTTTGGCTAACTTGAGAATTTTCTTGCGGCGTTTGCGGGCAACGTTGCCCCGTTTAACTCTGGTCATAGTAACTTTAAAAAAGTAAAGATAATTTCAGCTTTACCGGGGAAAGTGTTTTGGAGTTAGAACCCTAGTGGGATTTTCCCCATCCCAACTTCCCATGGCACCCAGCGGAAAAGTGAGCAAAAATAGCGCTAACTACTCAATTACATATAGGGAAGCATGAGCCGGACATTTTTCTCATCGGCTTCATGCACCAAAGCTAGGTTAGACAGACGACGATGTTTCTGTTCAGAACTCTTATGTTCCAATAGGTGATTTTTAAACGCTTTGCGACGGATAATCTTCTTGCCACTGCCGGTTGGGCGAAATCGTTTGGCGGCGGCTTTACGAGTTTTAAGTTTGGGCATAATGTGGCTGGTAATCGAACACAGTCTTTCACTATACCATGGCTAACCCTGCTGTTGGAATTTTCGAATAAATTAAGGCAATTACATGCATTCCCCCTAATCTCCCTGGGGAAAACGCTCCCACAGATCTGTGCATTGCCGCAAACTTTGGTGCTTGCCGTGGCCCAAAATTAGATGATCCAATACCGGAATTTGCAAGTATTGGGCCCCCTGGAGTAGGAACTCTGTCAGCCGGATGTCTTCCGGGCTCGGCTCTAGGCCACCGGAGGGATGGTTATGGGCCACAATCAGCCTAGTTGCCCCCTGTTTAATCACCTCTCGAAAGATTTCCCTGGGGTGAATTAGGGTCTCTGTGGCTGTGCCAATGGTAATCACTTTGGTGGCCAACAAACGATTTTTTACGTCTAGCATGACAATGGCAAAATGTTCCTGGGTCTGCCACATCAAATCCTGGCTCAAGGCGATCGCCGCCGCTTCGGGACTATCCACCACCATTTTTTCCAAGGGACGACTCTGGAACACCCGTTTACCCAATTCTACCGCCGCTAAAATCGTGGTGGCCTTAGCGGGACCAATGCCGGGAAAAGCAATCAATTCCTGAGGGTGGATATTACGCAACACGTCCATGGGGTCCTGACGATTTTGTCCCAACTGTTGCAGAATATATTGCCCCAGACCCACCGCCGACAGCTTGCCTTTGCCTTGACCTGTGGCCAAGAGAATGGCGATCAATTCAGCATTCCCCAGATGTTTAGCTCCGTATTTGAGCAATTTTTCCCTGGGACGTTCATCCTCTGGTAGATCGGCAATTCTCAGGCTATAGCTCATTGCTTTCCGCCACCGTTAAACCGCACTGGGGACAATGGTGATCGTCGGCACTGAGGGGATAACCACAACCGTCACAGAGGGCGTGGGAGCCAACTTTTAAGCCTTCTTGCACCGCTACCCTTTCATCAAAGACAAAACATTCCCCCTGCCACAAACTTTCCTCCGGGTCAATGGTTTCTAGGTAATGTAAAATTCCCCCCCGGAGATGGTAAACCTCCGCAAATCCGTCCTCCAAGAGATAGGCACTAGCTTTTTCGCAGCGAATCCCCCCAGTGCAAAACATCGCTACTTTTTTGTTTTTTTGCTGGTCTAGATTATTCTTCACATAGTCGGGGAATTGGCGAAATTTTTTGGTACAGGGATTGACTGCCCCCTGGAAGGTGCCGATCGCCACCTCATAATCGTTGCGGGTATCAATCACCACCACATCAGGGTCTTGGAGCAATTGATTCCACTGCTGGGGCGACACATAAGTTCCCACTTGTTTTTCCGGGTTCACCTGAGGCTGGCCAAGGCTGACAATTTCCGGCTTAATTTTCACCTTCATTCGTTGGAAAGGTATGGTTTTCGCCCAGGAATGACGCTGGGGCACACTGGTTATGCCCAAATCCGCCACCATGGTTTCGACCATTTCTTCGATGGCTGCCGACTCACCAGCGATCGTGACGTTGACTCCTTCCTCTGCCAACAAAATGGTTCCCTTTAGCCCCAGGCGATCGCCCAACTCCTGCCAACGGCTTTGCTTCTCTGCCAAACAATTGAGCCGGGTAAAATGGTAAAAAGTTGTTACCTGATAAGCCATAGGAAAGCGGAAAAACCCTTGCTTGTTGTGAACTTCTATGGCTATAATAGCTGAGGTTTGTTACCAAACGGCGTAGCATGCGCTAGTTCAAGGGGGTTTAGCTCAGTTGGTAGAGCGCCTGCTTTGCAAGCAGGATGTCAGCGGTTCGAGTCCGCTAATCTCCATCTTCATCAACACTGATGGCAGTGATGGGTAAATTCAGACCCCGCAGTAATTCCTGATAAGCTTGCCACTCCCAAAAAGGTTCTGGTTCTTGTCGGTGTACCGCCACAATTTCTTGGCTCAGGCGCAACACCAATTCCCGATCTTCTTGTTTGGGAATTTCTTCCGTTAAGTTAGCAAAGTCCACCTCAACCCCCTGCAACAAATAATCTTGCAACTCCTGTCGTAGATGCTGAGGATCAGATCCACTGCCTTTAAACACCTGACTGAGGTTATCTAAAATAATCGCCATTTCTGTCTCGGAAATTTTGCCGTCGGCGGCGGCGACAGCGGCCACTGTGCGAAGAATTTTAAACTGTTGGGGGGAAAGGCTGGGGGCTTCTCCTAAATACACTTCGATTACTTTGGGATCATTTTGAATTTGGTCCATGTTGCCTTCACACAATACTGAACCCTGATGGAGTACTGTCACCTTGCGGGCAATTTGGCGCACAAACTCCATATCGTGTTCAATCACAATGATGGAATGGCTTTCCGCCAGGGCCAAGAGCAAATCCCCCACATTTTCCGTTTCTTCATCAGTTAATCCGGCTACTGGCTCATCCACCAACAATAAAGTGGGGGACTGGGCCACCAACATGCCAATTTCAAGCCGTTGTTTTTCGCCGTGGGAGAGTAGGGCCGCCGCCAAGTGAGCTTTTGGGGTCAGGCCAACGGTTTCCAACAGTCCTCCCACACTCCGCTGCTCAGCTCCGGTAGCCTGTCCCATCAAAGTACCCCAAACGGACTTTTTTCGGTTTACCGCCAAGTCCAAATTTTCCGCCACCGTCAGATTGAGATACACCCTAGGGGTTTGAAATTTCCGTCCTACCCCCAGACGAGCAATGCGATATTCCGGAATTTTACGAATGTCTTTGCCTTGGAATAGGACCCGACCTTCCGTCGGTTGAACTTTACCGGTAATCACGTCCAAAAAAGTTGTTTTTCCTGCGCCGTTGGGGCCAATAATTACCCGCAATTCCCCCGGATTCATGGAAAAAGTTAAATGGTTGAGGGCCCTAAAGCCGTCAAAGCTCACCGTCAGGTCTTGAATTTCTAAGATTTTGCTGGTCATGGGCAATGGGGACAACCTAAAAATTTTGGCAGGACAAGGCTGGGGTAAACATTCCTGCTTGTCAATTCAAACAAGGGCCGGGGCGGAAAACTGTTTACCAGGAACGAAATTTTTTGCACCACTGCAGTGTTGTGAATATTTTGCCGAATCTGACTGCCGTCGAAAACCACAAGCCCATCAGCTATCTTGGCGGGGATTCGGAGGAAACGCCACCTTCAGAGCCACTACCGTCTCAATTCTCAGCATCACTTTCTAAATCTACCTGTTGCCAATCCGCCGGCGATCGCCTGGTTAATTCTTCCAGGGAACGGGGCACTAGACTAACTTGTTGGCTTTCTGCCGGGATATCAGCATTCTCCACCGGGTTAACCAGAGCGTAGAGGGAATTCCCTGCAAAGTCGGCGTTACCCAATTGGAGGCGGTAGGTTTTACCATTGACCAATTGAATAGTTAATTCTGTCCCGGCAGGATTAAGGCCGTAGTCCGTTAACTCCGCTGTGGGCACCGCAAAATCTCGGTCGTTCTGACTGCCCAAGACCACACTGAGCAAAAAATCTACCGCCGGACCACTCACGGCCACTGGCCCTGGATTATCCGTCAACCAAACAGACTCGCCATCGCTAGCTTTGGCCTGACGATAGAGTTTAACGCTCGTTGGGGGTGGGCCAGACTTGGTGATGGTGATGGACTGCACTAAATCAGCAGTGAAATCAAAATGGCGATTTACAGAGGGACTTTGAACAGTAGTTGTACCCTCTTCAGGAGTGCGACTCATTTCCCAGGCCACTACGCCCAACCCCAGCGTTAAGGCCACTGCCCAGAGCAACCAAGTCCCCCGCTTCAGTTTCAGTACCATAGGTTAAGCCCATAACCATTAGCCAATCTAGGGCGATCCGGGGGCTGGGGCGATCGCCGGTTCAGTCTGCTGTTGCTGCATTTCCATTAGTCGTTGCTGTTGCAGTTGCTTGAACTGGTCTGCGGCCTTATTGATATTTCTCTGGGTATCCTCAGCAAAGTCTGACCCATTGCGGGTGCGACTCAAATTGGCATTGTGAATCAACGACATGGGATCGAATCCCCCTCCCAAACCCTGCTTACTGGGGTCAACGTTGTTGGAAACAAAGGGATCTTCTCCAGGGGCAGTGCCGGTGGATTGACCCTGAACGGGGGCGAAACTGAACAGGCCAGTGGCGAGGGCACTGAGGGCTAAACAGCGGGTTATTTGGGCTGTCTTCATGGTCATCAGGCTCCAAGTGGTTAATTGGTCTAAAACTTTACAGCTCAATGTTGCCGATATACGGTTGTTGAACAAATACGATCAACTATGATCAACAGACAAAATCACAAAAAGCGACGTTTGAGCAAAGGTTGAATTAATAACAATACTAAACCATCAAACAAAACTAACACACCCAATACCTGGGCGAAATTCAAACTGAACCAAGGGGCTGTCAAAACCGTACTATCCAAACCCCAGTTGCCATTCAGGTAAATGTAACGGATTGGTTCGATGGCATAGGTTAATGGATTTAAACTGGCCACCACCTGCAACCAATGGGCCATGAAGTCCAAAGGAGCAAGGGCAGTACTGGCGAAGAGTAGGGGTAAATTAGTGACAAAAATTACCGCAATCAATTCAATGTGGCCCGGCAGGGCAAAGGCTAAACCTAAACTTAGGGCCGTTACCCCCAACACGATTAGGAAAACAATCAGGGCAATCATTCCCAAACCAAAGCTATTGGGTAAACCAGCTCCCAGCAGAGCACTGGCCCCGACAATCACGGCTGCTTGGATCAGGCTTAAACTGATGATATACACCGTGGAGGCGGCCACAATGGAGTAGCGAGAGGCCAAGGGAGCAACCAGCAAGCGATTCAAAAAACCAAATTCCCGATCAAACATCACCGGTAGACCGGCATTCAAAGCCCCTGAAAAGGCAGTAAAAACAATAATGCCCGGTGCTAGAAATTGGGCATAGTTGAGGTCATTACCAAATAGGCCCTGGGGCGCATTGAGAAATAGGGCACCAAATAGCACTAACCACATAAACGGCTGGATGATGCCTGCCACTAGGGTGGTAGGCCGCCGTTGCAGTTGGATAAACAATCTTTTGGTTAGGGCAGTGGTTTCTTGGAAAAACTCCGCCGCTAAGCTAGAGGGATTGCTGAGGGTAGCCTGAGGAGCTAGCAGGGAGGTGATTTTGGGAGGGGCGAGGGTTTGACTCATAAAACTTTGGGGTTTGACGGGAGTTTAATTGACTTTGCTGAATTTGCACACACTCTGGCAGAGTTTTACCTTGGAGACTATGGTAGGGAATTTTTTTCGCCCTTGCTTTGATCGTTCGGGAAAAGTCTCCGGGAGATTGATTGACACCGTGGTTAATTAGCTTTCATCGCTTGTTTTTTTTCTGCTTTGAGATCCCGTTGGGCAGCAGCGGCCAAGTCCGCATCCATCAGGGTTTTGCCGGTGGCCGCTAGGTACACATCATCCAAACTAGGTCGGGATTGGGCCAAGCTGAAAATCGGTAAACCGTCGGCGAGTAGGGCTTTTTCGATCTGGCTGAGAGGATTACTCTGGGGTGTCACCACCAGATTGAGGGAATTGCCTTGGGCTTGGTTGACAATCACTTCCTGAACGAAAGCTAGGGAGCGGAGAATTTGGCTAGCTTTTTCTGCTTCCTGGTCTGCCGTAAATTCCTTAATTCTGAGGGTGACCCTGTCGCCTCCTACCCGGTCTTTTAGTTCCGTGGGGGTGCCGGTGGCAATAACTGTGCCCTGGTCAATGATAGCTAGGCGATCAGCTAATGCATCAATTTCCTCCAGGTAATGACTGGTAATCACCACTGTGGTGCCCGCATCTCGCAATTGCCGCAAAAATTCCCAGAGAATAAAGCGACTTTCAATGTCTAACCCCACTGAAGGTTCATCCAACACCAACACCGTTGGTTGATGGAGTAAACCTGCTGCTAGGTCCAAACGTTTTTTTAGCCCGCCGGAATAAGTTCCAGTTTTCTGATCTGCATAGGCTGTTAGGCCCAAAATATCTAAAAGTTGGTCGATGCGTTTTTGGGAGCCAATGGCATCAAGATGGTAGAGGGAAGCTTGTAGTTGCAACAATTCTCGACCTGTTAAGATTTTATCTATGGCAACTTCCTGGGCCACATAGCCTAAACGGCGCCGGGCCTGGCGGGGATCGCTTAATACGTTTACGCCATCAATCCACAGTTCCCCTCCGTCTGGTTTGGCTAGAGTACATAAGCAACGGATAGTGGTGGTCTTACCGGCACCGTTGGGACCAAGTAAACCAAATATCTCTCCCCTGGGCACCGCAAAGGAAATGTCCTTCACCGCAGGGATAGCACCGTACTTTTTTCGGAGTTGTTTGACTTGAACAGCAACGCCCATGAGGTAACTCTTTCCCATTTAGTCTGCAACTTTTCTTAACATTATCCCTGATATGGTCGGTTTTGCCCTCCCGGTTTGAACTTTAATGAGCACCCTCCTTGGAATCCTTGCAATTTTGTCAGCGGCGGCGGCGGCGGGGATGCGTATTGCCCTACCGCTATTGATAGTTGGCCTGATCCATGGTCAGCTCTGGTCAGAGGTACCCCTACTCTGGAGGATTAATCCCCGGGTGCTGGTGGCGGTCTTAACTAGTTGGTCTTTGTTTGAGTTGTTTGGTTCAAAAAAATTGCTGGGCCAGAGGGTGCTACAAATTGTGCAATTATCTTTCACGCCCCTGGTAGGGGGAATGATGGCCATTACCGTGGCTAAACTGTTGACTTCAGAGCTGGAAATGGATTTTCGTTTTCCTCCCCTTTGGATGGTGGGGGCGATCGGTTCCCTCTTTGCTCTGGCCATAAGGCTAGTGGCGATCGGTTGGTTTTTTCGCTTGCGGGGGTTGCCCTTTTGGGTAACAGTTTTAGAGGATTTATTCTCGGTGGGACTGGTACTATTCGCTTTCAAAGCTCCCAAAAATGGTGGCTTAATCGCGATTTTGCTGTTGTGGATTGTTATCCGCAGTTCCACTGCCTGGAGAACCTGGTTTTTGGCCAACCACAGTCGCGACCAGCCATCCGAGCCTAAAAATCGCCAATGATTCTGTTTAGAGTTTTCGGCCAACTTTTCAAGCAGTAATATTCTCCAGCATTAATTTAGAGCGCCTGACCGCATCTGGCACAGTGATGGGGTATCTTCCATTGAAGCAGGCAGAACAAAAATGGGAAATATCTTCGCCGGTACACAACAACATGCCTTCCTGGGAAAGATAAGCGAGGGAGTCCACTTCAATTTGCTCAGCAATCTCCGCCACTGTCAGTCTGGCCGCAATTAGTTGATCTTGACTGTCGGTATCAATGCCATAGAAGCAAGGATGGGTCACTGGCGGAGAAGAAATCCGCATATGTACCTCTGTTGCTCCAGCTTCCCGTAACGCTCGGACAATTTTGCGACTAGTGGTGCCCCGCACAATAGAGTCATCGACGATAATGATCCGTTTACCGGCCAATACGTCTTTGAGAGGATTGAGTTTCATGCGGATGCCGTGCTCGCGCATATGTTGGGTGGGTTGGATAAAGGTACGCCCCACGTAACGATTTTTGATTAAACCTTCGGCATAGGGAATACCGGAAGCTTGGGAAAAGCCGATCGCCGCTGGAATACCGGAATCGGGTACCCCCATCACGAGATCAGCATCCACAGGGGATTCTTTGGCTAAATGTTTGCCAATGCGCATGCGATAGGTGTATAGGCTTTCATCGTTAACCACGCTATCCGGGCGAGAAAAATAAATCATCTCGAACACACAGAGTTTACGGTCAGCGCTTTCGGCTAATCGATGGGAAACTAGGCCAGATTCGGTGATATGGACCAATTCTCCGGCTTCCACCGTGCGGACATAGGTGGCACCGATGATGTCCAGGGCACAGGTTTCCGATGCCAATACATAGCGGGGAGTTTCTTCTTCTAACACACCGATCACCAGGGGGCGAATGCCATGGGGATCCCTGACTCCAATGATTCCCTCCGGTGTGCCGATCACTAAGCTATAGGCTCCCGCACAAAGGGTCAGGGCCGCAATGGTGCCTTCCACCCAGTCTTTGCCCTTATCCACCTCATTGGCGATCGCCACTGCAATCATTTCCGAATCGGTGGTGGTGACAAAGTCCTCACAGCCCCTCTCCGCTAAAGCTTCCCGCAACTGATTAGTGTTAACCAAATTACCATTGTGGGCCAGGGCCAGGGGACCCAAACGGGTAGGGAGCACTGCCGGTTGAGCATTGACCCGATGGCTGGATCCCGTTGTGGAGTAGCGGGTGTGGCCCACAGCCAGAGTACCCACCATTTCATTGAGTTTAGATTCTTGAAAAACCTGGGACACTAGCCCCATATCCTTGTGGCAGTGAACCGTTGTCCCGGCAAAAGTGGCAATACCCGCCGACTCCTGACCCCGATGTTGCAGCGCATAAAGTCCAAAATAGGTCAATTTGGCCACCGCTTCTTCGGGGGCGTAAATGCCAAACACCCCACAGGCTTCTTCTGGTTTATCGGCATGGTGACCAGACAAAGGCTGACCATCATTCAACTCAGTCAAATCACTGGAGGGGGGAAACATGGCGGCAATCTTCCTGGATCAGGGTAGAGAAAAACGGGTACAGAAACTAAATCTTAGACTATGGGAATTGGTGGATTCCCGCCAGACAGGGAAGGCAATGACGAACGGGTCTAGACCCCTTAATCAATTGTTAATCGTTAACCCATACTAGCAAAGAAGCAGTGCCCACACCGCAGTGTTTGGTTCTTGGCCAAGTCGGTCTAGTTGTCAGGGGACAGGGGAATGTATAGATTAGTGTGTAAGGATAAACTTTTAGGAATTTTTTAGATTATGGAAAGTGTTGCTTACATTCTGGTGCTGACCATGGCCCTTGCGGTCCTTTTCTTTGCGATCGCCTTTCGGGAACCCCCCCGCATCGAAAAATAGCCCGATTAAAGGGTCTTTTTTCCAGGTGTTTTTTGCCTGGACACTCCCTTAAAACCTCAGTTTTTACCTCTGTTTCAACCGTGGGCTAGCTTGACTTTGACGCAACATTCTTGTATGCGTTAGGTTGGGCTAAGCTCATTTTTTGTAGCCATTATGCAATGTCCTCACTGTCAGCACCACAATAGTCGAGTCCTTGAATCCCGTTCCAGCGAAGGTGGCCAAAGTATTAGGCGGCGGCGGGAATGTTTGGAATGTAAACACCGTTTCACCACCTACGAACGGCTGGAGTTGTTACCCGTCACGGTCATTAAACAAGATGGAGAAAGGCAAGCCTTTGACCGCTCCAAACTGCTGCGGGGTATGGTGCGGGCCTGTGAAAAAACTGATATTAATTTCCAGCGCCTAGAACACATTGTTGAAGAAATTGAGGCCAACTTACAGCAACAGCCAAAACGGGAAATTCACAGCGAGGCGATCGGGCAAATGGTGTTGCAATATTTACGCCAGGAAAGCGAAGTGGCCTATATCCGTTTTGCTTCTGTTTATGGGCGATTTCAAGGCATTGCAGATTTCGTTGATACCCTAGAGCAACTGCAACGAGAACAATATCCTGAACGGCAATATTTGACCATGTCTTAGAATCCGTTGATGGGGCTCCAATCTCTCCCTTAGCCAATGACTCGCCGTCAGTTAGCTACTGATAAATCTAGAGAATTAGCCGGTCATAAACTTAACGACAACCCACTAGGGTGGCCGTGTAGGTTTTGCCCAATGAGTCTAGCCCGTTAACAAAAAGATTTACCTGATAGGGTTGTTCTTCTGGGGTAGCATTACCGACAATTTCCAAGGGAGTATTAGGTTTAAAGACAAAAGCTTGTTGATTAAAAATTTCTGACGCAGTCTGGTCGCTATATTTTAAAAACATTCGAATATCAAAGGGGGTAGATTCGGCAGAGGTTACCGTCATCACGAATTTTTTAAAAACTGTTCCCCCTGGTACTGCCCAATCGGTATTCCAATTATTACGAGTTATGTTAATTCCCAACATGCCTAGAGGCCCTGCGGGAATAGTCGGAACAGCGACGGTTTTAGTCACACTATTACCTTGACCTCCCACCAAAGGGATGGGCACACAAGTTTCGCCGTGGCCAGGAGTGGCCAGACCCAGTGACAGAGCAATGCCTGCCATGGCCAGGGTTAGGGGCCTAGTTAGGGGAGACATCGAAGTTAGCCAGGGGAAAGGGTGATTAATCATCAGAAGAGTTGGTCTGAAAATTAGTGAATATTGGCGGATATAGGCAACACTTAGTGATGTTAGCAAAACGGCTAGCTCACCCACGACTTATCTCTCACCAGTCAGCCTAGCCGTCAAAATTATCCATTTAGGGTCGGCATTTTTGCCTGGGCAAACCTAAGGTTCCGCCACTGTCTCGAAGTAGGTCTTAGCCTTTTCCGGGTCGGGGATCATGGTTTTGTCTCCTTCCTGCCAATCCACTGGGCAAACTTCGTTGGGGTGAGATTGCACATGGCGAATGGCTTTTAGTACCCTCAGAGTTTCGTCCACACTCCGGCCAAAGGAGAGATTGTTGACGGTGGCGTATTGTAAGATGCCTTCCCGGTCAATAATGAATAGTCCCCGCAGGGCAATGCCTGCATCGGGTTCGAGGACATTATAGGCTTGGCTAATTTCTTTTTTGAGATCTGACACTAGGGGATAGTTAATGTTGCCGATGCCCCCCATTTTCCGTTCGGTCTGAATCCACGCCAGGTGTGAAAATTCGCTGTCTACGGAGATACCCAAAACTTCCGTATCTAGGGCAGTAAATTCGCTATGGCGATCGCTAAAGGCAATGATTTCCGTGGGACAGACAAAGGTGAAATCTAGGGGATAGAAAAACAGCACCAGGTACTTACCACGGTAGGTGCTTAATTTGACGGTCTGGAAGCTTTGATCGACGATCGCCGTGGCGGTGAAATCCGGTGCCGGCTGTCCTACCCTTAATACCTCTGTCATTGCTATTTGCTTAAAACTTGGTGAGTATTGAAATAACTGGAAAAACTTGCTTGATGGGATGGTTGGTAATTTGTCGTACCCTGTACCCAAGTCAGTCTAACCGTGGTCGGAGTCAATCCAGGGCAAGGCCAGAATCGTCGTCTTCCAAATCTTCAGTGGCGATCGCCTGGGGCAAGTTGTTGAGGAGATTGAGAATTTTATCGCCCCGTTCCAAAGAGCGGTCTTCTAAAAAGGAAACTTCTGGGGTGCGCCGTAAACGCATCCGTTGCCCCAGTTCTCGACGGACAAAGGGAGCGGCGGAGTGCAGTCCAGCCATGGTGGAGGCTTTGGCTTCAGGGGAGCCGTAAATGCTAACGAAAATTTTGGCGTGCTGTAGGTCGCCGGAAACTTCCACTTCCGTGACGCTAACCATGCCTGTGCCCACCCGGTCATCTTTGATTTCGTGGAGAAGCATTTGACTGACCTCCCGCTTAATTAGGGACGACACCCGGGAAACTCGACGACTGGTGGCCATAGACCTGCTCCTCGGCAACAAAAAAGTCTGAGCCTGGACAGATTAGCCCAAACTCCCTCTACACGGTCAATCCTAACATGGCCCGCAGAGTGAAATAGAGAAAAATGAATCCACTGACCAGCAGTCCCATCAGGGCGATCGCCCCGACACGATTTTTTAATAGGGGCTGGAGCCAAGTGAAAACGGAGAAAAAGATGCCCAGGGTAAAACTGATCAGATACCGGGGATAACGGGAAACGTTAGCTAAAAAATCACCCATGGTTATTGGTTGGCTGGAATGGTTCGTTCAACTTGATCACCCACAAGGTTAGGGTTGGCCAAGTCCGCTCCCCAGTGTAGCAAGAGACCTAGGATTATTAGTGGTTAAAGTTAAATACCTAACCGTTGCCGATAACTAGCCACAGTGTTAGCTAACAACAGAGTCACCGTCATGGGGCCAATGCCACCGGGCACAGGGGTGAGGTAACTGGCCACGGGCGCAACCCCCGCAAAATCCACGTCCCCCACCAGTTTCGATTTCCCCTCTCCTAAATCAAGACGGTTAATACCCACATCCACCACGATTGCCCCTGGTTTGACCATGTCGGCGGTGACAAATTCCGGCTTACCGATCGCCGCCACGAGAATGTCTGCTTGCCGGGTGATATCGGCCAAGTTTTGGGTGCGAGAATGGGCAATGGTAACGGTGCAATTTTTCTCTAGCAACATTAGAGCCAGGGGTTTGCCCACCAAAATACTGCGCCCCAACACCACCGCATTTTTGCCCGTTAAATCAAGGTTATATTCCGCCAATAGAGCCATCACCCCCGCTGGAGTACAACTCCTTAAACCCTCTTCTCCCCGCACCAAATGACCCAAATTGACTGGATGCAACCCGTCTGCATCTTTACTGGGATCAATGGTGTGTAATAGTTTGACTGCATCGAGATGATCCGGTAGGGGCAATTGCACCAAAATGCCATCCACCCGTTCATCCTCATTCAAACTGGCGATCGCCGCCGTCAATGTTTCCTGGTCCGTATCAGCGGGAAAATGCTTGCCAAAGGAAACCATGCCCAATTTTTCACAGGCTTTTTCCTTATTGCGGACGTACACAGCACTGGCTGGATTGTCCCCCACCATCAACACCGCCAACCCCGGCGATCGATGGCCCTGGGCCACCAGTTGGGCAATGTCCCGTTGTAATTCCCCCTGCATTTTTTGGGCGAGGGCTTTACCGTCAAGGATTTGGCAGGATGGGGGTACGGCAGTCATGGGTAAAGGTAATTAAACTTAATATTCAGGTGATTGATATGGCACACCTCGAAGGCTAATTTTAGGGGTTTTCTAAGGTTTTGTGACGGTTTTTTGGGGTTGGGCGGGAATAACTCTAGGAGTTTGCAATTCCTGGGCCCTGGCCACCAGGGCCAAATCATCGGAAAGTTGATTTAATTGCTGGGCATATTGCACCTGTTTCGTCAGATGTTCTGTGGTGGAAACCAAATTACTTAGTCCTTGAATAAGGCGAATTAACTGCTCTCGCAAAGCTGGATTACCGGTGAGTTGATCCACATCGGAAGTGATTTTTTCCAAGTTCTGGGTGGCAGCCCGGGCGGATTCTAACAACTGCTGCAACAAAATAATGGTTTGAGGATCATTCAGGCGATCGGCAAATTGATTTAGATTCACGGTCAATTGATTGGCATTATCAGCTACAGCTTTGAGATCGGCTAACGCTTGGTTGAGATTGCCCACCGTATCTTGTTCATTAACCTGGGTTAACAATTGCACCAAAGGGGGCTCCAGGTTTTTAACACTGATTTGTAACTGGTCGCTGGTGCCCTGAAGACTGGTGAGGGTAGCCCCCAGCCGTTGGTTATTAACTTCCAAAAAAGCTTGGATTTGCTCCGCCGCTGATCCGACAGAACGCAGACTGCGGTTAATTTCCGGAATAGTTCCCCCTTGGTTGAGGGTACGGACAGTGTCAGTGGCTTCCCGGCTCAAAACGGACAAGTCTTGGGCAGTTTGATCCACAGAGGCCAGGGTGCGACGAATGTTTTTGACTCCCCCATCCTGGTTAATTTCCCGCAGTAGGGTAGCCGCTTCATTACTAAACTGACTGATATCCTTAAGGGCTTCGGGGGTTTGGGTTGCAAGGGAGCGGATGGCATTGTTAATCTCTGGCTCACTGAAAAAGTCAGAAATACGCATCATGGCCCGAATTAGGGCATTAACGTCCAACGCATCCTGCCCCATCAGGATGGAACCGTTGCAGATAATCACTTCCGGATTACAGTCCTTATCCAGGGGTTTATAGTTAACCTCCTGGGGTAAAACTACTTCACTGGGAATGATGTTAATAGATGTTTCACCAATTAACCCGGATTGACGTGCTTGGATTTCTGCACGACTGGAAATTAGGCGATCGGTGGGACTAATTTCCACTTCCACTGCCACCCCTTCCGGTTGGGGCGTGACGCTGACCACCTGACCAACCCTAACCCCCCGATAGTCAACCCTGGTGCCCACTAACATACCGGCTGCATCACTAAAAAGCACCGTGGCTCGGTAGGAACGGGAACCAAAACGAATATTTTTTAGCCACAGGGTACTGAATGCCAAAAGAATGAGAGCAGTCAGAATTAACAGGCCGATACTACTCTGTAACAATACGGGCGATAGGCGCTGGTTTCGTCCTGCTGTCATTGGGGTTAACTGAGAAAGTTGTGCTCGGGCCTCTCACAAGACTATTAAACTCTATTCCCCCGGTCAAAGTTCCACAGAGGAGCATATTTGGGCGCAGAGCTGGAGGTCTATGAGATTTGTAATGATGAGCGATGGGTGGTGCTACGATCAGGCAAAACTAATTTAAATCCTCCCTGTGCTCTAATGGCCCCATCCTCGTCCTGTGATTGCATAATTGTCGGCTCAGGGTTGTCGGGATTGATCGCGGCCCGTAATTTATCTCGGGCTAACCATTCTGTCTTAGTTATTGAAGCCCAGAAAAGATTAGGGGGAAGGATGTATGGAGAATATTTGCCATCGGGCCAATGGATTGACCGGGGAGGTCAATGGGTTGGGCCTACCCAGGATCGTTTTCTGGCGTTGCTTGATGAATATGGTGTAGGACGCTTTCCCAGTCCTTCCGATGGCTTAAAGGTATTGTTATTTGATGGGAAACGTTACGAGTTTGATGGTTTTTTTCAAGGGGTGCCTCAAGGGGAAGCGCCGAAAATAAGCTCTGATGAATGGAATGATGCCATGGTGGCATGGGAAAAATTTAATACCCTGGCCCAAAGTTTGGATGAGCAACACCCCCAAGCTACGGCAGCAAATAAAAAGTTAGACAGTCAAACTTTTGCCGATTGGATTAAAGAAAATACCCATACAGCATTCGGCCATTGGTATTTTTCCTATATGTGTCGTGCTGTGGGGTTTTTAGGCCCCGCCGAGCCTTCTCAGGTATCTCTTTTGCACATCCTATGGGGCCATAAATCTGCATCCCAAGGGGAAAATCCAGAAGCAGAACTATTACATGGTGGGGCGGGACAAATTCCTCAAAAAATTGCCGCTGAATTGGGGGATTCCATTCTCTTAGGGGAACCGGTCATACACATTGCCCAGGACGACAAAGGGGTAGAGGTGACCACTACAAAAGGAAAATATCAGGGAAAATTCGCCATTGTGGCAACCCCTCCCCATTTGGCCGGAAGAATTACCTATAGTCCCCCCATGCCTCCCCTCCGCCAGCAACTCACCCAAAGAGTACCCATGGGCACCTGCTGTAAGCTTTTGATTTCCTACGATCGCCCTTTTTGGCGGGAGAAAGGTTTAGCCGGCATTGGTTTGGGTAATACCACCTGGATTGAATTATGTGCTGATAGTTCCGATCCGACCACGGGAGTGGGAGTAATTGCTTCCTTCGTAGTTGGCGATCGGTATGGAAAATGGATTGCCATGGGCGAAGCGGAACGCCGTCAAGGAGTACTGTCAGATCTGGCTCTGTACTTTGGCGAGGAAGCTTTATCCCCTGCGACCTACGATGAAGTCGATTGGCCTAGTGAACAATGGGTTGGGGGAGGGTATGCCGCCTTTATGCCTCCCGGAGTCTGGACAAGTTTTGGCCAAGCCCTGAGCGCCCCTGTAGGTCGTATTCATTGGGCCGGGACGGAAATAGCCCCCCGCTGGGCTGGCTTTTTTGATGGTGCAATTCGTACTGGGGAAGCGGCGGCTAAAGCCATTATCGGTCTACTTTAGATCTGGCTGGGCGTTGGAACTTCAATAAAATGTTCCCTGCCTGCCATTGAGTCAAAATGCTTCAAAATCCGCCGATAACTGGTTGGGGGGTCAACGGTAAACAGGCAATGTAAAGTGAAAAGAACTACCCTGTTTGGGGCGACTGTCCACCCAAATTTGGCCGTAGTGGGCCTGGATAATTTTGCGACAGAGAGATAAACCTAAACCATAGCCATCGGTCTGTTCATCCCGTTGCAGTCGAAAGTGTCCTTCAAAAATGGTTTCTTGTTTGGAATTGGGAATGCCGGGGCCGTTGTCAGTGATGCTGACCTGAACTTTTTGGGTAGTACGATGGAGAGCTCCCACGGTAATGGAACCATGGGGAGGAGTGTACTTGATAGCGTTATCTAAAAGATTGGCAATTACTTGGCGAATTAATTCCTCATCGGCAAAAACATTTGGTAAGTCTTTGGGAATATCGTAGGTAATGGTGAGATTTTTTTTGCTAAATTTTGCTTGGTACAATTCCAGAACTTCTTGGCAAAGATCGGCGATCGCCAGGGGACGACCGTGAACTTGAAACTGAGAATTAAGATTTTTAGAAGCCTGTAAAATGTCTTCAATTAAGCGGTCCATAATTTTGAACTGCTTGCGAGCTTGGTACAATAGTTGGCTTCTGAGGGCAGGTTTCTGTTCTTCGATGGGTTTGTGTTGTAACAATTCCAAGGTATCAACGGCAATGGAGGCGGCGGTGAGGGGACTGCGTAAATCGTGGGCCAACATGGCCAGAATCTGATCCTTGAACTGTATTTGTTGGAGCAATTCTTCCTTATCTTTCTTCAGCAGAAAAAGTTCGTCGGACATTTTCATCAGTTCCCCGGAATAACCCACGGAGGAAATTTCCCGGGGACAACTGGGGGATTGCCCCGTATCCTCTGGGTTAGGATCCATCGCCAATTCCTGTTGCCAGCGGGGCCACCATTTTTGCAATTGTTGGATGATATTACTGCCAGCTAAAACCTGCCGTGGTTCTGGTTGTAGTTTAATCAAGGAGGGGGTGGCGACCAGACGAAAATGCTCTACGAGGTGGGGATGTTTACTGATTTGCAGAATTTGGAGGTCATGGCTGTGTCCATCCAACAGGTTAGTCAGGCATTGACCAATTTCCTGCACACTGTCTTGGGAGTTGGGGCGATCATCGATGAACAGTAAAAACTGCAACGGCACAGAAGACGCATTACCAAGTTCAGAGGAGGAGGACATTGCAGGGCTTTCGGCTTTTAAAGACAGGGTGTCCGGACTGATAAGGTCCAGTCTGAATCTAGGTAAATGGGGTTATTCTTACCAACTAAAACCGTGATAATTCCGACTGTCCTCACCATAGATGAGCAGACCATGACCATAATTGTCAACGATCAGGGGGCATAAAATCCGTTTCAAATTGCTTGCGGGTGATGGGCTGGGCAATCATTAACCCTTCTCCTCCTAGTACTGTTAGAGGTTCTCCCTCCACTAGTAAACGGACAGGAAGATTGGGATCTGTACTGGTAGCGGTGTAAATAATTTGTCCCAGTCTGGCAATCATACTTTGACTCCCTCCCCCTGCGGTGAATTGGGCTGATAGGTCAACGTTGATGCCGGTGGCGGTTTTGGTGAGGCTCAGAAGGCTGGTATTGGGGGGAATGGCGGAAATGTCGCTGTCAGGAGCGGCTAATAGGGTTTTCAGGGCTCGTTCCGTCTGTACTTCTGGTGGATCATTGTTGGGGGGAATGTTTTGGGGCACAAAGGCGATCGTCGTGTCATTGTTGTTAAGCCAGTAAATTTGCACTTGCCCAGGGACGGCCTTGTCGGGCTTATCGGGGTCCACTGTGACCGTGGGGGAACGTTGGGAAAGATTAAATCCAGTCCAGAAGGCAAAGCCGGTGCCAACCAATGCCACCATCAGAGCGGCCAGAGCAAAGCCGGTCAGGGACGAAGATGATTTTTGTTCGCTCATGATTTTTTCCACCAGTGCCGGAACTAATTCCAGTTTATCTTCTCGATTGGACTAGATTGAAAGCCAGGGCGGCATTAATTCGCCTTCAAGCAGTTGAGTTTGGGGGTTAGTTCCTCGTTGGTTAATGGTGACGACCCCGGACGACGTAAACTGGGGGTTGGCAAATTTTGTTGTGACCTTCATCGTTAAAGATTGGAATCGTGCGAAAAATCATTATTGCGGGCAATTGGAAAATGCATAAGACGCAGGCGGAGGCCCAAGCGTTTTTGCAGGAGTTTAAACCTTTAATCGAAGATGCGGCGGAAAGTCGTGAAGTGGTGTTGTGTGTTCCTTTCACCGATTTGAGCGGCATGTCCCAACAACTCCATGGCGGTAGGGTCCGCCTAGGGGCACAAAATGTCCATTGGGAAGCGAGTGGGGCCTACACAGGGGAAATTTCAGCGGCTATGTTGACGGAAATCGGTATTCATTATGTGGTTATTGGCCATAGTGAACGACGGCAATATTTTGGGGAAACGGACGAAACTGCCAATTTGAGAGTATTGGCAGCCCAAAAGGCGGGCTTAATTCCCATTCTGTGTGTGGGGGAAAGTAAGGCGCAACGGGATGCCGGAGAAACGGAACAGGTTATCGTTGACCAAGTGAAAAAAGGTTTGGTGAATGTGGATCAATCTAACCTAGTTATCGCCTACGAGCCGATTTGGGCCATTGGTACGGGGGATACCTGTGCAGCAACGGAGGCCAATCGAGTTATCGGGCTGATTCGGGAACAGTTAACTAATTCCCAGGTCACCATCCAGTATGGCGGTTCGGTTAGTGCCAGCAATGTGGATGAAATTATGGCCCAACCGGAAATTGATGGAGCCTTGGTGGGAGGGGCTAGTCTGGAACCCCAGAGCTTTGCCCGCATTGTTAATTTCCAGCCCTGAGTACATTGATTGACGGGTGTGATGAAGCTTAGTCAGTGGTTAGGTTTAGCTTGTTTGGCAATGGCGGCCTATGTGGCTTGGGAAATCCGCCAACTGTTGTTACTGCTTTTCCTGGCCATTGTGCTGAGCACCGCCCTCAATCGTTTGGTTAAACAATTACAAACCTGGGGAATTAAACGACCTCTGGCCCTGGCCATCACTCTGATCACCGTCACAGTGGCGGTGGTCTTATTTTTTTTTTTGGTCATTCCCCCTTTTTGGGAACAACTGCAAATTCTCATCGGCTCCCTGCCTAAAGTTGGCGATCGCCTGGAGAATTTTTTTGAAGACTGGCACGACCGGATGGAGGTGAAATTTTTTAGCCAAGCTTTTTCCGTCGATGATCTGCCGGACTCCATTTCCGCCCTGGGGGCCAATGCCTTTAGTTCCCTGATTAACCTATTTTCCAATTCCGTCACCGCTGTCCTGCAAATAATCTTCATCCTGGCGATCGCCGTGATGATGTTGCTTTCTCCCCAAGCCTATCGACAGGGCACCCTAAAATTATTTCCCTCCTTTTACCGCCGCCGGGCCGACGAAATCCTGACCCAATCAGAATCTTCCCTGGGCAATTGGCTCACGGGCATTGTCATTAACTCTTTTTTTATCGCCAGTCTCAGCGGCATTGGGTTATGGATATTGCAAATTAAATTAGTCCTAGTCCATGCTTTGATGGCGGGAATTTTAAATTTTATTCCCAACATTGGCCCCGCCGCCAGTGTGGTGTTTCCCCTAATGATTGCTGTGCTGGACGCCCCCTGGAAAATCATTGCCGTACTAATTCTCTATTTCCTCATTCAAAATGTGGAAAGCTATTGGCTAACCCCCATTGTTATGGCCAAGCAAGTTTCCCTGCTGCCCGCCGTCACCCTGATTGCCCAACTATTTTTTGCCAGCATATTCGGACTTTTAGGTTTGATCCTAGCCCTACCCCTGACGGTGGTTTTAAAAACCTGGATTGAAGAAGCTCTGTTTAAAGATCTTTTGGATAATTGGCAATGAGCAATTGCAGTGGATCCCGTCTCCCCCAGCCAAAATCTTTTCCCATTCTGCGTCCCCTACTGACTCTATCAGCTTGGGCTTTACAGAGTCTTGTGGTGCCCCCTGTCCAGGCTGAAACGGTGTTGGAATCCATTAAATCCACTGGCTTACTCGAGGTAGCGATTCGAGACGACTCAGTGCCCTTTGGTTTTCGGGACGGCCCTGCCAATCAATGGACAGGCATTTGTGTGGACTTTATCCAAGCGTTACAAGCAGAGGTATCTGCCACCCTCGGGGGTCAACCTTTACTGGTAAAGTTTTATCAGTCCAGTTTGTTCAATCGCTATAACCTGGTGGCCGAAAAAGTAGTGGTGGTGGAGTGTGGCCCCAACACCATCCGCCGTGACCTACCATTGCCCATCACCTTTTCCCGGCCTTTTTTCGTCACAGGAACCCAATTTTTAATTCCCGCCGATCGCCTGGGGTCATTTGACAGTGATGGTGATTTGCGGGGGGAGAGAATCGGAGTCTTGGGCGGTACCAGTAACAGTGAATTTTTAGCGGCCCGTTATCCCGAAGCAGAACTGATTAATTTTCAGGGTTTTACAGCACGGCGTTTGGGGGTAGAAGCTCTTATGCAGGGGCGCATTGATGCTTTTGCCGGTGATGGCATTTTGCTGTTTGGAGAAGCCCTAGTGCTGGACATTCCTCTAGGGCGGAGTTATCGCCTTTATCCCCCCTATCCCCTGGATTGTCAGGGCTATGGGCTGATTTTGCCCGCCGATCAGCCGGAATGGGAAAATTTGGTTAACCGAGTTGTGACTTCCCCCAATTCCCGGGATATTTACCGCCGCTGGCTAGGCCCCATTTTCCCAGCTCTGGAAAGAATAGAACAGCATTGCCAGGCCAGGCAGAACCCATCTTCCCCTAAGGAGCCCACAGAGGACGAAAGCCCATCAGAGAAAGAGCCTTGAGTTCCGCCTGTTGCCCCAACTCTGGCCTTAAGGGCGGTATGAGCAACCATAACTGACTATCGGCGATCGCCTCCCCGGTGTCGGTGTTAAGACGGCTATCAGCCGGGGTTTCGGGGTCGATAATTACCTGGTCAAATAACAGAGCCAAACCGTCAGGGGAAAGGCTCATTTGGGTGTCCCGGTAATCCTTCAACCTAAGCAGGGGAAAAACTTCACCGCTGTTGACGTTAATTTGGACAAAATAAGGCTCTTCAATGTATTCATCCCCCGGCAAAAGCTTGGTTAGCAGACAGTACAGGGTTTGGTTATTGCGACCAAATTCACAACTGACAATGGAGCCGTCCGTATCCACTAATTCCTTTTGCACCCCAAGGTTATTGACAAAGAAAAGGGTTCTTTGGAAGCGTTTTTGGGCATCTTCCGTATTGAAATTCACCAGAGCGGCGGCGCTACCATCGCTGGAAAAAGTTAACAGTTGACCGAATTTGGGCAGAAAATCCAATGGTTTTGCGTCCGGTTGGAGGGGCAAAATACCGATGCCTTCCCCCCGAGCCACGGCCAAGGACTGATTATCCGGGGCGATTTGAAAGTCTCCACCCTGTACCTTCAGACGCTCAGGCTTTTGCTGGTTTTTGAGCATCCAGAGGTCAAAGTCAGCGGGATTTTCACGGTTGACCCTCTGCACCACAATGGATTTACCGTCTTCGCTTACGTCGAATTGATTGTTCTGAAATCCCTGGTTATCCAGCACCAAAGTCGGTTTGGGCAACTCTTGGGGATTGTCATTCTCCACCACGGGCACTTGGTATAGCTGTAGTTGCCGGAGCCCCTCAAAGCCCAATTGACTTTCAGCGGCGGCAAACAGAATCCCTTTACCCCCGTCAAAGAATTGGAAATCCACCACAGTCAGTCCCGGTGGGGTGAGGATGGTTTTCCTTTGTTTAGTCAGGTTGTAGAAAATAATCCGTCCCTGCTCGATCCCTTGGGTGCCAATGTAAGCAAAGGCCCGGTCTCGACTACGGAAACTGCTGGTGAAGGGGGCCATCATTTGCCCTTGATGGTGACCCGCATACTGTTCCCGCACATTGGTGATTTGCAGTTCGTAATCAGTGCCGTAGGGAATGGGATTTTCCAGGGTATAGGCCATGCGACGACCCGCCCAACTAAATTTTCCTGGTAGAGCTGGGGTAATGACCAAATTCTTCTCCACCTCCCGTTGGTCCATGGGACGGTCAAAGGTGATGATAAAAGCCCTGTCCTTCGCCCCCAGGTCAGCCTCGCCCCAACTAAAATTTTGTACCCTGGGACGGTTGGAGAATATACACTGATTGTTGTTTTGGCAGGTGTAATGACCCACCATCACCACGGCGATCGCCGCACTAAGGACACCGATCAAACCGAGGGCCGCACGATCAATGGGTTCAGAAAAATATTTAGCGAGCATGGATAGAGGAGCAAAATTTAGAACAGAATCACAGCCGGACTTCCCTTTCCCCAGGGCTTAAAGCTGTGTTACATTTTGTGATGAGTAGTTCTCATTTTTGCCAAGTTTGGGAGCTTTTCCACCCTTGGTCAAACCGTCATAGTACGCTGATTATATGCGATTTTACGGCTCCGCCGGAGTCAACCCCCTCCATCCCTGATCCTTAAGAGAAGTCTAGCTTCAATGTTTTCAAAAGAAGTCACCGAATCAAAAGTTTTTCAATGGTTCAATGATCGTCTGGAAGTGCAAGCCATCTCCGATGACATTGCCAGCAAATACGTTCCTCCCCACGTCAATATTTTTTACTGTCTGGGGGGCCTGACCCTGACCTGCTTCCTGATCCAGTTTGCCACTGGGTTCGCCATGACCTTCTACTACAAACCCACGGTCACGGAAGCCTTCGCCTCTGTCCAATACATCATGAATGAAGTCAACTTCGGTTGGCTGATTCGCTCCATTCACCGTTGGTCCGCCAGCATGATGGTGCTGATGATGATTCTCCACGTTTTCCGAGTTTACCTCACCGGTGGTTTCAAGAAGCCCCGGGAATTGACCTGGGTTGTCGGTGTAATGCTAGCCGTTACCACTGTCACCTTTGGTGTAACCGGTTACTCCCTTCCCTGGGACCAGGTGGGTTACTGGGCGGTAAAAATCGTTTCCGGTGTACCGGCCGCTATTCCCGTGGTTGGGGATCAATTGGTGACCCTCATGCGGGGTAGTGAAAGCGTTGGTCAGGCTACCTTGACCCGCTTCTACAGCCTCCACACCTTCGTGCTTCCCTGGGCGATCGCCGTGTTGCTGTTGTTGCACTTCCTGATGATCCGCAAACAAGGCATTTCTGGTCCCTTGTAATTCCTGTCTTCCCACCGATCTGAGTTTGATCGGGCAATTTCGTTTCAGCCGTTGCCAAATTGCTGAAGATTGGAACAGATTAGAAAATCTAGAAAACTTCTAAAAAACCTTAACTTGGAGCCTCTGCCCCATGAGTATTATCAAAAAGCCGGATCTTAGCGATCCCGATTTACGGGCCAAACTTGCCAAAGGCATGGGTCACAACTATTATGGTGAACCCGCCTGGCCCAACGACATTCTTTACATGTTTCCTATCTGCATCCTTGGTGCTTTGGGGCTAATTGCCGGATTGGCGATCCTCGACCCTGCCATGATCGGTGAACCAGCGGATCCCTTTGCGACCCCTCTGGAAATTTTGCCTGAATGGTACCTGTACCCCACTTTCCAAATTTTGCGCATTCTTCCCAACAAACTTTTGGGCATTGCCGGTATGGCTGCCATTCCCCTTGGTTTGATGTTGGTGCCTTTCATTGAAAGTGTGAACAAATTCCAAAACCCCTTCCGTCGTCCCATTGCCATGACCGTCTTCTTGTTCGGCACTGCGGCGGCTTTATGGTTAGGTGCTGGGGCAACTTTCCCCATTGATAAGTCCCTAACCTTGGGCTTGTTCTAATGAAGATTTTCCACTCTTGGGTAAGGTCGACAGTAGTGGTTTAAGTCCTATAAGTTCAACAAAATCCTAATCCATCTTTGAGACCTGGTATCTCGGGATATTTGTTAGCTAACTCCCAGAACGATTGGCCAAAATTCAAGATATCATTACCATATAAATTCCTTTGTCAGCTTATTTTGTTTGCAAAGGAATTTTTTTACTGGTAAAAATCCTGATTGCATTGCCAAACATCCTCCCAATCTTGACAATCAATGAAAATTGTTATTGATGGTATTTTTTTTCACATTGCCAATACCGGCATTGCGAGGGTGTGGCGGAGTGTCTTGGCGCAATGGTGTGATTCAGGTTTTATAGAAAATATTATTCTGATTGATCGGGGTCATACTGCTCCCCAGTTGCAAGGGGCTCAATACTATCATCTCCCAACGTTTAATTATCAAGAAGAAGCATTATTTTCCACCAAGCTACAGGAAGTTTGTGATCAATTCCATGCTGATCTATTCATTTCCACTTACTACACAACGCCTCTATCTACCCCTTCCCTTTTAATGATCCATGACATGATTCCAGAGGTAATGGGCTGGGATTTAAGGGAGTTTTGGTGGCGAGAAAAAAACTATGCCATACTCTATGCCAATCAATATATTGCGGTTTCTAACAATACGGCCCAGGACTTAATGCGATTTTATCCTGAGGTCCAGCCCTCCCGGATAACAGTTATTCATAATGGCGTTGATAAGGGATTCCATCCAGCAGAGTCACGAGAAATCAGTGGAATTAAAACAAAGTTTGCTATCAATGCTTCCTATTTGTTACTAGTCGGTACTCATTTGGGAGCAAACCAATATAAAAACGGCACTATTTTATTTGAAGCGTTAAAGCATTGGCAGAGTCCTGAAAAGTTAACTATTGTTTGCGTGGGGGGCAATGTAGATTTGCAAGGGGAAATACCATCACTACCCAACAATGTTGATATTTGTTTGATTCGACCAACAGATGAGGAATTAAAAGCTCTTTACTCTGGGGCGATCGCCTTAGTTTATCCTTCTTTGTATGAGGGCTTTGGTTTGCCAATTCTTGAGGCTATGGCCTGCGGTTGCCCAGTAATCACTTGCCATAACTCTTCATTGCCAGAGGTCGGGAAAGATGCAGTTATTTATATCGATGGTCAGAATAAAATAGAAATGATTGAAGCCTTGGAAAAAGTTCAAAATCAAGCAATTCGCAACGAACTAATTACTAAAGGGAAAGAGCGAGCTAAAAAATTTCCCTGGTCAACAACCGCCGACAAAATTAGTGACTTGTGTCTAGAAATGATTGCAGACACAAAAAATAAAACAGAGAAAGGTAGTTTTATTTCACTCTGGCAAGATTTTAGGCAATGCCAGGTTCGAGAACATCAATATTTATCAATGGCAGAAACAATACAAGCGAAAAATATTGCGGTTAATGATCTAGTTTGCCATTTAGAAAATGAGATTGAAAATAATAATCATGTTATTGCTCATTTACAGACAGAGAATCAGCAATTGCAGGATTCCATTGATAAATTGAATTGGCAAATTGAAGAATTATTAAATACAAAGAAGACGCTAAAAAGATTATGCAGAAAAGTACTGAAGAAGCTATTTAGGCTCAAATTAGATACAGATAAAAGGTGTGGGGACCACTAGAGACCAGATATTGTTCGGCAAAAAGTTATATTTGCAGGTTCATGGTTGGCAAAATAGTTTAATCTAGACTATCTAAAGGTTTGTTAATATCAAGCCACCTCAAAATTGCGATCTTAAACCGAGCGCTATGACAAATACTAAGACTACCCCCACGGTCAAAATACTACGGGAATTTGCCTGGATTATGGCTGGGATGATTGCCTTTCTCTTTGGTCTGCTCATTCCCTTGGTCAAGGGCCACGGATTACCCCCATTGCCCTGGGCGATCGCCGTTGTCTTTGCAGGGCTGGGGCTAATGGCTCCCCGTAGTTTGGGCCCAGTGTATGAACTATGGCTAAAAATTGGCCATGTTTTAGGGTGGATTAACAGCCGCATCATCCTGACCCTAATTTTTGCGTTGGTAGTTACTCCTATGGCTCTGGTAATGAAATTAATCAAAAGGGACACCATGGCCCGCCAATTGGAGCCCCAGCGGGTTACCTATCGATCGCCTTGTCGTCCCCGGGACATTAGCCATCTGCAAAAACCCTACTAACCCAAATTGTTAATAATTGTTAATAAACGTTTAAAAGTAACCTTATGGAAGGATTTATTGAATTATTGCAGGATGTTTGGGGTTTCTTGCGGCAAAGAAAAAAATATTGGCTATTACCCCTGATTTTAACCCTCGTTCTCCTGGGAGCCTTAATTGTTTTCACCCAAGGATCGGCGATCGCCCCCTTTATCTACACTCTCTTTTAAGCTTCCATGTCTCTGCTTCCCCATCGTCAAACCCAGTTGAAGGCCCTACTGCGACGCTTGGGATTAACTGACAATGCCCCAGTGGATTGGAACCTAGTGGATTTGGCCCTCACCCATGCCAGTCAATCCCCGGAACGAAATTACCAGCAATTGGAGTTTGTTGGGGATGCAGTGGTGCGGTTAGCCTCAGCAGAAGTGCTGATGGAACATTATCCCCAGACTTCGGTGGGGGAAATGTCTGCCCTGAGGGCGATTTTGGTCAGCGATCGTACCCTAGCAGGTTGGGGAGAACTGTATGGCTTAGACCGATTTCTTTGGATTACTCCGGCGGTCTTGGCAGACAAAAATGGACGGGTTTCCCTGATGGCGGATAGCTTTGAGGCCTTATTGGGAGCTCTTTATCTTAGTGTGGGAGATTTGTCCTTAATCCGCCCTTGGTTAAGCGAACATTTGTTGGCCAAAGCCACTGAAATTAGACAAGATCCTGCCCTCCATAACTATAAAGAAGCTTTGCAGGCATGGACCCAAGCCCACTACAAATGTTTACCGGAATACCGAGTAGAACCCCTGGATCAAAATTTGCCCCAACAGTCAGGTTTTCAGGCAACAGTTTGGCTTGGCGATCAACCATTGGGTAGTGGTAGTGGTTCATCGAAAAAAAGTGCTGAACAGGCTGCCGCTCAACAAGCCTACCAAGATTTTATTGCTAAGGAAATTTTACCCATGCCCAAAATAAATTAATTTGGTTAGATAGAGTTGAGTTAACAGATATATTGCCGAGGCTGAATTTTAGCCAATAGTTGACCCATACAAATGGCACCGTCGTTGGGCGGTAGTTCTCCGGGCCACAAAGGAGAAAAACCAGCTTTTTTGAGGGCAGTAATGGTACTGGCAAGCAAATAACAATTTTGAAAGCAACCTCCCCCCAGAGCAACTTTTTCGATTCCCTGCTGTTGGGCAATAGTGATAATTAAATTTACTAAACTGTTGTGGAATTTAGTGGCTATTAGGTTAGTTTTGCTTCTATTTTCTGTGGTTATAGCCTTAATTAAGGAGCGCCAATCAACAGCTAATTTTGCTTCCTTGTTGTTTAAAGTCAAAGGGTAATATTCCTCAGTTAAATTTGGCATAACCTGAGCTTCCAAAGCCATGGCTGCCTGACCTTCAAAAGTCACTTCGTTAATTAATCCTATCAGTGCCGCAATACCATCAAATAATCTTCCCATACTAGAAGTTAGCGGCGCTTCCCCCCGTTGCCAAAGTTGACGTAAATTTTTGTTGTTTAGATCCTGATTTAACCTGCTGTTTATCTTGTTTTTAAACCCATTATTGAAATTCAACCAATTTCCTAAAGAATCAGCAGAAAAATCATCGCCAAAAGTGCACCATAACAACGCTAAAGCAATGCGATGGGGATATTTAATAGCTTGTTGATTACCTAATAAATGAAATGGTTGTAGATGAGCAATTCTCTGCCAAGTACCTTGGGTGATTTTTAAAAATTCTCCCCCCCAAATAGTACCGTCCATGCCGTAGCCAGTGCCATCCCAAGCAATACCTAACACGGACTCTTCCATAACTCCATGTTCCGCCATAACCGCTAAAATGTGGGCATAGTGATGCTGCACAAAAGTGACAGGCAAAGCTTGGTTTTCAGCATATTGATGACTGAAATAATCAGGGTGTAAATCCGCAACAATTTCCTGGGGAGAGAAATCGTATAGCCGGCTTAAATGGGCAATAGTTTTTTCAAAATTTTGGTAAGTGGAAGCAGAATCTAAATCGCCCAAATGTTGACTAACGTAAGCTTGATTCTGTTTGGCGATCGCCACTGTATTTTTATAATGACCTCCCACCGCCAATAGTTTTTTTTGAGTAGGCTTTGGTAAAGTAATGGGTTGGGGAGCGTAACCCCGGGCTCGACGCAAAAATAATGGCTCCCCAGCTACTATTTGGACAACGGAATCATCCACTGGACAAACAATGGGGCGATCGTGAACGAGAAAACCGTCAGCAATATTTTGTAAACGGGTTAAAGCGTCAACGTTATCAATGCAAATTGGCTCCCCAGCTAAGTTACCACTGGTAGCTACCATGGGTTTATTTAATTTTTTTAGTAATAAGTGATGTAAAGGAGTATAGGCTAACATTACTCCGACCCTAGGGTTATCTGGGGCAATATTTTCCGCCAAAATTAACTGTTTTTTTTTGTTTAACAATACAATAGGGGCGGCGGCACTTTGTAACAATTCGACTTCTAGATTATTCGGTTGGTAATGCTCCACAATTTGACCAAGATTACCATACATTACAGCCAAAGGTTTATCCGGTCGATGTTTCCTTAATCTTAATTTTTCCACAGCTTCAAAATCAGTGGCATCACAACATAAATGGAAGCCACCTAAGCCTTTAATAGCGATAATATTGCCGACTTTTAAATTATCTACAGCAAAGTTTAAAGCTTCATTTGCTTCTGCAATTACTTGGCCTTGTCGGTTCCAAAAAGCCAGTTGGGGGCCACAGCGAGGACAGGCATTAGGTTGGGCATGGAAGCGTCTATCGCCAGGTTGTTCATATTCCCTTTGGCAATCAGGACATTGGCAAAATTTGGCCATGGTAGTACGACAACGATCATAGGGTAGGGCTTCAATAATGGTGTAACGGGGACCGCAATGGGTACAGTTAATAAAGGGATAAAGATAACGGCGATCGCCAGGGTCAAATAGTTCTGTTAAGCAGGCGGAACAAGTGGATAAATCGGGCAAAATACTCGCAGTTTTAGGGCCATCACTACTGGGGCGGATAGTAAAGTTAGTAAAATTTTCCAGCGGTAACTGTTCAACGGCTAATTGTTCAATCAAACCAGGGGGAGGTAATGTCTTCGTTAATCTCTCCGTAAAATCGGCGATCGCCTTTTCCTCAGCGGTAATGACAACGGTAGCCCCTTGAGCGGAATTATTTACCCAACCCTTCAGTCCCATTTCCTGGGCAAGGGTATAAACAAAAGGACGAAAACCCACTCCTTGCACCCTTCCCTGGACCTGTATGGCAACGGTTTTTAACATTATTCTACTTCCATTAATACTGTTAAATAACCTGCTATGCCACAACTAAGAGCGTGTTTGAAAAGTAGGGTGAAGAATGGAAAATGGTGAAAAGAATAAAATTTTCACCATAATTAATGATAATTCGAGAATTTTACAGCACGGACATCA
>NZ_CP019225.1:2379910-2392222 GCF_010222815.1 Synechocystis sp. CACIAM 05
GTTCTGAGCATGTAAAAAATAGCATTGAGTATCTCCCTCAGACTAGTTTTCCGTTTTCTTCCCCCAGTTTTTGCTTTGGGTAAATGAGGTTCTACCAATTGCCACTGGCTATCAGTGATGTCCGTGCTGTAAAATTCTCGGATTATCATTAATTATGGTGAAAAGAATAAAATTTTCACCATTTTCCATTCTTCACCCTACTTTTCAAACACGCTCTAAGAATTAGCGTTATTTTTCCAATAAGATGCTAATAATTGGTGGGGATAGGGAGAAGCAACGAGAGCTTGGGCTTGATGGTAATGGGCAGTATAATCTCGATGGTTCCGGTCAACTTCCTCCGTTGGGAGAATAGTTTTTAACTGCTTGAGAGTTTGCACCGCCACTGTGGAAAAAAAGGAAAACTTACCCGGTAAGACACAAAGGTAGTTGCTCTGGGGATTAACTTCAATCCAATAGCTATAACGACGTTTTTGGGCATCGTCACTAATGAACTCCGTTTTAACGCAATCGTAACTCCAGAGTTGACGTTGATATAAATTTTCTTCGCCGAAATACCGTGCCGCCGTATCCAAAAGTAATTCAATTTCTCCACTAGCTAAATAATCATTTTCGTTACTGACGTAACCAGAATTTGCCAGCATAGAGTAGTTTAGAAATTCCGAAAAATCAGGCATATTTGCCCGTTGAAAAAAATGATTGAAATGGTAGGAGTTTTTGGTGGACATCCGCACGAAATTATGGAAACTAATGGCAGGGTAAGCTACCACCATGGTGCTGCGACTCTGTTTTAGCTTAGCTCGCACCTGTAGAGTGGGTAAAATGCGCTCAAAGCCTGCTCCCACTGCAAAAATAAACGCTTTGGCTTTAAGGTAATGTTGCTGTCCTTGGCAATCTCGATAAAAGATACTTTGCACCCTAACTGGGCCATAACGATCCACATTAATTTGTTCTAAATTAATTCCGGTGGCTATCGCCGTTCCGTGGGCCAGGGCGCTGGCGGCAAGATCCTGCAAAATTCCCTGGGTATCCATGGCACAATCTAAACTTTTCAACAGGGCATAGTCACTGGGTTTTACCCCATGGCTAAGGTCAAATTGTTGGCAATAGTGACTAATTTTTTCCGACTGACCTAATAGACTGCAACTCCGCTGTTCATAACTTTCCAAATGGTCATAGTCCGGCGCCACTGCTCCATTGCCCGTCGGCGATCGCCAATTGAATTGCTGCCCATAGGCCATTTCCAAACGACCCAAGACTCGCTTTAACTGCATTTCCAACTGCACCCTATCCCCCTTGAGGCCGGACTGGAGCATTTCTGGGGAATGGCGTTGGGGATGGATCAGATAAACCGGATTGGGGTCGAACCAACCTGCACCGCTGACTGTGGGGCGGTAACCGTGATCATAGGGCTCCAAGGTCAAATTGCAGCGACCGGCAAAATAATTGCTGTAATGGTTGAGCAGATCTTCCACCCCATTAACGCAATTAAAAAAAGTCTGGCCATCATCCTGACCCGAATACAAAGCCCCCGTATGGAACCAGCCCTCCAATTTGCCGGAGGAATCCCCCCCCAAATGGCTATTTTTTTCCAACAACTGCACTGACAGGTTAGTATGGCGGGCCACATATTCGGCGATCGCCACCCCAGCAATGCCTCCCCCAATGACGGCCACATCGACCCGATTGATTGCCGCCGCACCAACTTGAACCATAAACTATGCTGAATTTATCCATGGGAGCTTTAACCCCCCTATTCTAGATTCAATCCGGTAAACCATGGCCATGCATAGGCACGGCAAACAGAGCTCAAGCTCACCGGAAACTCTGCCACTATAGACTTTCCTCTTCCCATGACCACTCTGTACAATCTGCTCGCCATTCTTCGTAAAGAGCTACTAAGTTATTTTGGTTCTCCTTTTGCCTATGGCATTGCCGCCATTTTTTGGTTAATGTCGGGAATTTTCTTTTCTTTGATGCTCAGTCAAATTATCTCCAACGTTGAGTTTTTGCGGCAGTCGGGGGTTTCTGAGCCGGTGGATGTGGCAGGGGATTTTCTTTCTAGTTATTTAGGCTTAATTATTTCGTTGATTTTAGTACTACTACCTGCCCTTTCCATGGGACTGTACGCAGAAGAAAGAAAGCGAGGCACCCTAGAATTATTGGCCACTTCCCCAGTCACTAACTGGGTAGTAGCAGTGGGAAAATTAATGGGGGCATTACTGTTTTTCTCAGTGTTGTTAGTTCCCCTATGGATTTATCAAATCATTATTTTTTCTGCGGCCAATCCACCCCTACCTAGTGGTTTAGTACTAGTAGCCAATGGTGCAGTAATTCTGGTGGCGGCGGCGGTGCTTTCCCTTGGAATGTTCATTTCCTCCCTGACGGAAAACGTGATCATTGCCTACATTCTCACCTTCGTTTTAATTTTGATGCTTTGGATTATGGATGTATTTGCCCAAAATCTGGGCGGGGCGATCGCCGATGTCTTCGCCTACCTTTCCCTTTTCCAAAGTTACCAAGATTTAATTAACGGAGTAATCAATAGTAAAAGCTGTGTGTTATTTGCCAGCTACATTTTCCTGGGTATTTTCCTCACCGCCCAGTCCATCGAAGCCCTAAGATTTCAACGTTCTTAACCCAAGTTAACCGGGGCCGCCATGCTCAAACACATTGCCATACATACCCAAATCAAGGGTTACCATCACCGGTAAACACTCGAAACACCTTTGGGCTAACCGTAAACGGTCCTCCCTGGCTAGCATTTTTTCCAACCTGTGCCGTAGGGGAATCAAATAACGTACATCATTGGCAGCATAGGCCAATTGGGCCTTACTCAAATTAGCCGCGTTGCCCCAATCGGAACATTGGGAAGACTTATCCAATTCCACTCCCACCAATTCCTGCACCAGCGTTTTGAGTCCATGGTGAGAAGTGTAGGTACGGGCAATTTTGCTGGCAATTTTAGTACAAAAAATCGGATAAGTTTTAATGTCAAAGGTGTGTTTTAGTTGGGCCGTGTCGAAACGAGCAAAATGGAAGATTTTAGTGATACCTGGGTCTTCCATCAATCGGGTCAGGTTAGGGGCCTCCTCCTGGCCTTTGGCAATGCGTAAAGCCGTCACATTGCCCTCTGGATCACAAATTTGCACCAAGCAGAGGCGGTCCCGATGGGGATTTAAACCCATGGTTTCCGTATCCACCGCAACTTCTTTGCAAGCCAAAAGCTGCTGGCAAACGTCTTCGGGTAAATCGTAGTCAAAAACTTCGAACTGACTCAGGGTATCGGCAGAGGGCATGGTAAGCAATAAAAATCAATAAAAGAAAATTTCCTAGGGGCGAAAATCCGCAGGGGTGGGGGTGCGGCGTCGGGGAGGATTTGGTTTAACCACAGGGGCTGGTTTGGGAGTAACCGTTTCCATTTCTTTGGCAACGGAGTTTTCTTCGGTCACAGTGCTGACACTCTCTTCTTCCATCACCATGCCGGACTGTTCATTAGCGGGTACTTCTGGTACTTCCTGCTTAATGATAATTTCCGTCCCGGTTTCCGTTACCTCTGTTGGAGTGGGGTTAGGATTATTCTCCAAGGTCTGAACCGGCTCAGGGGCAATGAGTTCTTGTTTTTCTGGGGTGATTGGCTCTGGGCCCACAGGGCTAACAGCGGTTCCGCCCAAAATAGCTGCCTGGGTGCCACTAATGTAGTAGTGCCCCAAAACTTGACCTTCGTAGGTGCGTTTAGTGAACTGCCAGCCTGGGTTGAGCTGTACCTGCATAAAACCTGCGCCAATCCCCTTGGTACTACCAACTACGAGTTCGGGGCCGCGGCCGTTGCGAGAAGTGGCCACCAAAACTAATTCATTGCCCCTGGGTACAAGACGTAATAAGTAATCCAAGCCATAGTCCTGGCCATCGATGCGGATGGAATAGCCATTGCTGTCTGTGGCGCGGCGGCAGTGGCCAGTGAAGTCAAAATTTAACAGCAGGGGATCCACCATGGCCGGTGCTCCGGGGGTGACATCCCAACATTTGTTTTTACCGGGAATCTGTTCAATCACCAAAAGGTCATACTTAGTGGTTTCGACGCCATAGGGGCGGGCCACTGCAATTACCTCAGTTTGATCGATCGCCGTTTCGGTGAAGCTGCTGGCGGATAGGGGAGCGAAGGGAGCCAGGGCGGCCCCAATGGCCATGGCCAGGAAGGGGTGTGGGAAAAATTTCCAGTTCATAGGAGAAATAGTCAACGCGGCATAGGATTGTTAACCCCATCAAGCCCGAAAATGTTCCCCAACGGAGCCCCAGAGAGACAGTCTGCAGGTTGGAACAGATCGTCTGGGAACCAGGCTCAGTCAAGATTGCTAGCCCATTCTACCAAACGGGCCCCCAGGGCTTTGCCCATGGCCGAAAAATCGAGCAACGGCAATGGGCTTTGAGCTTGTCTAGCGATTGGGGGGAGAGGATGGCAAAATGGAACAACATAATACAGGTGACATTCTCGTTTTTCTATGGATACCAAAGCTTTTAAACGGTCTCTGCACCACTCCGACAATTACCATCGCAAGGGGTTTGGCCATGGGGAAGAGGTGATGGGGGTAATGAATACGGAATACCAAAGTCACCTAATCCAGGAAATTCGTCAGAATAATTACCGCCTAGAGCGGGGGGATGTCACCATTCTGTTGGCGGAGGCCTTCGGTTTTTGCTGGGGCGTGGAGCGGGCCGTAGCCATGGCCTACGAAACCCGTCAACATTTTCCTGGCGATCGCCTGTGGATTACCAACGAAATTATCCATAATCCTTCGGTGAATCAACGATTGCGGGAAATGGAGGTGAATTTTATTGATGTGGTTAACGGGGAAAAGGATTTTAGCGACGTGGCCAAAGGGGATGTGGTGATTCTGCCAGCCTTTGGGGCCAGTGTGGAGGAAATGCAGCTGCTCAACGACCGGGGATGTACCATTGTTGATACCACTTGCCCTTGGGTTTCTAAAGTTTGGAATTCGGTGGAAAAACATAAAAAGAAAGAACACACTTCCATCATCCACGGCAAATATAACCACGAAGAAACCATTGCCACCAGTTCCTTTGCTGGGACTTATTTAATTGTTTTGAATATGGCCGAAGCCCAAAGGGTTTGCGATTATATTCTCCACGGTGGCGATCGCCAGGAATTTTTAGATTATTTCGCCAATGCCCATTCCGCTGGTTTTGACCCGGACAAGGATTTAGTTCGTTTGGGGGTGGCAAACCAGACCACCATGCTGAAAAGTGAAACGGAAATGATTGGCAAATTGTTTGAAAAAACCCTGTTGCAAAAGTATGGTCCCATCGAGTTGAACAATCACTTTATGAGTTTTAATACCATCTGCGATGCCACCCAGGAACGGCAAGATGCCATGTTTGATTTAGTTGAAGAAGACTTGTCCTTAATGGTAGTTATTGGTGGTTTTAATTCTTCTAATACGACCCATCTCCAGGAAATTGCGGTGGAACATGGTATTCCTTCGGTTCACATTGACAGCGGTGATCGCATTGGGCCGGGCAATCGGGTGGAGCATAAGCCCCTGGGCAAGGATTTAGAAGTGTTGGAACCCTGGCTACCGGCGGGGAAAATTACGGTGGGGGTGACTTCCGGCGCTTCTACCCCCGACAAGGTAGTGGAGGAAGTGATGAAAAAAATCTTGGCCATTAAGGAAGCCCAACCCGTCCTAGAAATTGCGGGATAGGGAAGGATCGGGGCTGGCCTGGCTGTTGAGCATGAGGCGTAAATTTTGACAGCGCAACAGTTCATTAAAGCTGAGGGTACTGCGGTTTTCAATCCTGGCCGTGTTTTCGATCGCCGTTAACAGGGCCTGGATGGCTTCTTTTTGGTTGTAGCCCCGACGTACCGCTACCTTGAGGGCTTGGGCGTCAGCTTCGATTTCCCGTTCATTGCTTTGGTAACCCCGCCAAATTTGTTGAGCAGCTAAGGCCGTTAATCCTCCGGCCACCACCATGCCTACCCCATCCCGTTGCCAAAGTTGTACCCCCACGGCGATCGCCCCCGCCACGGTCAACCCTTGATATAAATCTGGCTTGAACCAGCGGATATTAACCAAACGACAGACCACACTCAGCATCAGCAAATCCCGTTCCTGGATGGTCAACTCCCACCACAGACTAAAATTAATCTTCACCAGGCGATCGCCAAATTGCCAGGGCTTAGGAAAATCACAATCAATTACCCGGGACTGTTTCGGCTGGGCCTGGAGTTTAACTAGCATCCGCCCCGAGGCCGGCATCAACTCTTTCAGACGACGAACTTCCGTTTCTTGGTCACTGCCTTGATAGGTTCCCTGGCGGTTCATAGTGATTTAAATCTTAGCTAGCATCGACTTCAAGTCTGACACATACTTTCGACAACGTTAAACAATAAATGTTGGCAATTGTTATGGCGATGTTTAAGGGATTGTATGTCCTTTGAGCTAAAGCTCGACGTCAAAGGAACCGTTTTGGTGAACAATTAATGAACAATCGTTAAAAATTCTAGTCAGTGGCCTAAGCATTCCGTCCCCTTGAGCTTTTGGCCTGTGCCCTTCCTTCAATCCATGGAGGAAAATGGCTAGTTCGGTGATCGCCGCCACCGTGACCTTTCTCTGTTTCCCACCATCCATGACCCAGAATATTCTCCCTGCTCTCCTTGATCATATCCGCCAAAGTCCCCACCAACGGCTCACTTTTGCGGAGTTTATGGAGTGGGTGCTCTATCAACCTGATTATGGTTATTACAGTAGTGGTCAGGTGGACATTGCCATTCGCGGGGATTTTGTCACGGCGATCGCCTTGGGGGCCGATTTTGGCGAACTGCTGGCGGAGCAATTTTTGGAAATGTGGCAGCGGCTGGGGGAACCGGACCGCTTTGATCTTTTAGAATTGGGGGCTGGAACTGGAGCCTTTGCCCAAACAGTGTTAGTCCAGACCCAAAGACTGCATCCCGAATTTTTTGCCGCCTTACAGTACCACATCATTGATGAGTCCGCCGCCCTCCGCCGAAGGCAAGCCAATCTATTAGAACCCTGGCGGGAAATGGGCAAAATCCAATGGCAAACCTGGCCAGAGTTGGCAAACGATAGCTTAGTGGGTTGTTGTTTTAGCAATGAATTTTTCGATGCCCTGCCCGTCCATCGAGTGGGCATCAAACAAGGAGTTTTGAAAGAGCAATATATTGAGGCGGGATCAACGGATCTCACTAGCGTTTGGGACGACCTGTCCACTGACAAATTGGTAGATTACTTCGCTAGCTTTGGCTTGCAACTGACTTCTCCTCCCTACGGAGAAAATTATGAAACCGAAGTCAACCTAGCCGCCCAACAGGCTTTGGAAGAAATTGCTCGGGTTTTAGCCCAGGGATGGATATTAACGGTGGATTATGGCCATCCAGCGGGGAAATATTACCATCCCCAACGCACTGGAGGTACTCTGCAATGCTATTTCCAACAACGGCACCACGATAATCCCTTCGTCAATTTGGGGCAACAGGACGTCACTGCCCATGTCAACTTCACTGCCTTGGAATGGTGGGGAGAATGCTATGGCCTGAATCGTTTGGATTTTAGCCAGCAGGGGCCTTTTTTGATGAATCTTGGCCTTGGCGATCGCCTAGCGGATTTATCCAGTGGGCAGTATGATTTGAACGAAATTTTTTCCCGACGGGCCATTTTACACCAGTTAATTGATCCCAATGGCCTCGGTAAATTTGGGGTACTACTACAGGGTAAGAAGCTAAATACTTCGATGAAGGAGCCAACTCTGCGGGGTTTTAGGCCCCCAACAGCCTTGGAAATAGGCAATTTACCAATGGCGGGCTAAATCGTGAGCTTACTAAAAGTAAGGATGTTAATTTATTGATTTAAAAGAACTGAAATTTACCCTTAATAAATACCTTTTGATTAAGTTTTAACTGTCTTTATCGGTTGCGGAGATCAAGAAATTTTAGGGAGCCACCCCCCGTTGTTTCAATAGAGCCTGTCTTTTCTTACGGGCAATTTCCTGGAGATCAATATTCTTATCAGTTTCATCAACAATTTCCCCGGTTAAAACTTCAACCACGTCTTCTAGGGTTATCACACCGGCAACGCCGCCATACTCATCAATAACCACCATTAAATGTTCCCGTTTTTCCTGAAATTGCTTTAGAAGTTTATCGGCTCTCATGCCTTCTGGAACAAATTGGGCTGGTCGAGCTAATTCTGCGATGGTTTTATGGCCTTCTCCTTGGATTAAAGCAGTGAGTAAATCCTGTTTGAGGGCAATGCCCAAGACTTCATCAATGTATTCATCAACAATTAAAATACGAGTATGTTGGGACTGGATAATATCTTGTTGGCATTCCGCTAAAGTTAATTCTCCCAAAAGATAGGTGATGATCACCCTGGGGGTCATTAAATCCACTGCCATCAAATCGTTAAGCTGGAAAACCCGCTGAATCATTTGCTCTTCGTCTCCTTCGATTACCCCTTCTTTGTAACCGAGGGTAGCTAGAAACTTAATTTCTGCTTCGTTGGTGCTGGGTACTCTTTTGCCGTGGGTGAAGGGATTGGTAATTTGTTCAATCAACCACACTAAAGGAGTAAAGATTAAGGTTAAAAATCTTACTGGTATGGCAATCAAAAGGGCAATGTTAGTGGCATATCTTTCCCCCAGAGTCTTAGGAATAATTTCGCCAAAAACAATAATTAGCAAGGTTAAAATTCCAGAAAAAACTCCCATCCAAGCATCTTGTAGATGTTTAGTTGCTAAGGCTCCAATGGTGATACTACCCACAATATTAAAAATGTTGTTGAGCACCACAATGGTGCCAATGGGGCGATTCATCCTATGGCGAATAGCTTGGAGGGCAATGGCGGAGGGATTATTGGACTGGGATAACTGCCGTACTTTTACCAAAGGCACAGAAAATAGGGCCGCCTCTGCACAGGAACAAATGCCAGAACCTAACAAAACAATGAAAATGGCCGCCACAATTTCCAGCATAAAATTCCGAAACCAACTTACCAAGATTATAGACCATGGCTATTTTCCCCTAGACTGGAGGGCTAGGAACAAACTTGTCACAAATTCCGCAATTCTTTTTTGCCATGGCTGATCCCACCAAAATCATTGTTATTGATGATGACCCCACCGGCTCCCAAACAGTTCACAGTTGCTTGTTGCTGATGCAGTGGGACGTGGGAACTCTGCGGCAAGGTCTGCGGGATGAAAGCCCGATCTTTTTCATCCTCAGCAACACCAGGGCCTTACCCCCAGCTCAGGCGGAACAGGTGGTGACGGAAATTTGCCAGAATTTAAAACTAGCCCTAGCAGCGGAAGCGGTCGATCACTACTTGGTGGTAAGTCGTTCTGATTCCACTCTGCGGGGCCATTACCCCTTGGAAACCGATGTGATTAACCGGGAGTTGGGACCGTTTGATGCCCATTTTCTGGTGCCAGCCTTTTTTGAAGGGGGCAGGGTAACCAAGGACAGTGTCCATTACCTGATTGTGGATGGTGAATTGGTGCCGGTGGCGGCAACGGAATTTGCCCAGGATTCGGTGTTTGGCTATCACCATAGTTATTTGCCCGATTATGTGGCAGAAAAAACCCAAGGCAAGATTGGGGCAGCCCAGGTGGAACGCATCACCCTAGGGGATCTGAGTGGGACTAATAATGCTTTAGGCGATCACCTGATGGATTTTAACCATAACCAATGTGTGGTGGTAGACGGAGAAACCCAAAAAGATTTTGATCGCCTGGCGGCAAGTATGCTCATAGCTAGTGGCCAGGGCAAACATTTTCTGTTGCGGAGTGCGGCCAGCATTCTCACTTCCTTAGCTAATTTGGGGCCCCAACCGGTGGCTCCGGTGGCCATGGCCAGCTATAAACCCACCAACCAACCAGGAATAATTTTGGTGGGTTCCCATGTGCAAAAAACCACTGAACAGTTGATGACATTGCTCAAGGATGAAACAGTGCAGGGCATTGAAATTACAGTGCAACAATTGCGGAATAATCCTGGCAGTGAAGCCGAAATTATTACCAATGCTTTGGCGGCGGTGAACGAAATTCGTGCCGGGGGAAAAACGCCAGTAATTTATACCAGTCGAGGGGAATTAAGTTTTGCTTCAGTGCAGGCACGGTTAGACTTTGGCGTTACCCTGTCCCAACTGTTGATGAAAATTGTCCAACAATTACCCCAGGACATCAGCTTTTTGATCAGCAAAGGAGGTATTACTTCTAATGACGTGCTGAGCGTGGGATTACAGTTAACTTCTGTACGGTTGTTGGGGCAAATTATTCCCGGTTGTTCCCTAGTGAGAACGGATGAGGATCATCCCCTTTTTCCCCTTTTGCCGGTGGTTTTATTTCCCGGTAACGTAGGCAATGCTCGGGGTTTAGCCACAGTTTATGAACGTTTGTCCCAAAAGCCTAACTCTTGATCAATTTTTTACTAATTCATCCCAATTATCGCCGTTGATTTGCTGACTGGTTGACTTGCTTGAACGGGAGAAAATTGATTGTTAACTAGACTTTTTCGGTCGGCAACTAGGTAACTCCTTTGTCCATTTCTCACACACCATATTACAGCTATGACCATTGGCATTTGGGTATTGGGAGATCAACTTTGGTCGGGGCAGACGGCCTTAAAAAGCCATCAAGGCGATCGCTCACAGGTCCCCGTTATCCTAATCGAGTCGGCGGAATTTGCCCGTCAACGACCCTACCATCGCCAAAAATTAGCGTTGGTTTGGTCCGCCATGCGCCACTTTGCCGAAGATTTGAGGGCCGAGGGCTGGTCCGTTACCTATGAAATTGCCGAAGATTTCCTCACTCCCCTACACCATTGGCTTAAAACCCAGGGCATTAGTCACCTCCAAGTCATGGCCCCTGGCGATCGCCCCTTTGAAGCTTGGTTAAAATCTCTGACTCTGCCCTGTGAGCTAACCCTATTACGTAACAATCATTTTCTCTGGTCTAGGGAGGATTTTTCCGCCTGGGCTGGCGATCGTAAGAGTCTATTATTGGAAGATTTTTACCGTGCAGGGCGCAAACGTTGGCAAATTTTGATGGTGGATGATCAGCCCGTGGGGGGCCGCTGGAATTTTGACCAGGATAATCGCAAGCCCGCCAAAAAGAACATTTCTCCCCCCAAGCCCCTCTCTTTTCCCCCCGATGCCATTACCCAACAGGTTATCGAACGGATAGAACAATTAAATTTACCTGGCTATGGGCAATTATCTGGCTTTCAATGGGGAGTTAGCCGTCAAGACGCCTTGCAAGGGCTGAAGCATTTCATCGATGTTGGTCTAAGTCAATTTGGCACCTATCAAGATGCCATGGTAATGGGGCAGAAAACCCTCTGGCACAGCCTGATTTCTCCCTATTTAATTTAGGATTGTTGACCCCATTAGAAGTTATTGAAGCAGCTACTAATGCCTTTGCTACCCAAGACATTTCTTCAAATAATGTGGAGGGGTTTATTCGTCAAATTTTGGGTTGGCGGGAATATATGCAAGGCATTTATCAATGGGTAGATGAAGATTACGGGCAGGGTAATTGGTTTAACCATAACTTTCCTTTGCCTGAGTTTTATAGTCATTTCAATTAGCGATGAGAGAATTTAATGTAAAATCATGGGGTGTACAAGATGAACAGGTTTAAAAAATGGCTTACAGTTTAGATTTGAGGCAAAGAGTAGTAGCTTATATAGAAGCTGGAGGAAAAATAACTGAGGCTTCCAAGATATATAAAATAGGAAAAGCCTCGATATACAGATGGTTAAATAGGGTAGATTTAAGCCCAACAAAAGTAGAGCGTCGCCATAGGAAATTAGACTGGGAAGGTCTAAGAAAAGACGTAGAAGAAAATCCCGATGCAAGATTGATAGACAGAGCCAAGAAATTTGGAGTGAGGCCGAGTGCCATATATTACGCATTAAAGAAAATGAAAATAAACAGAAAAAAAAAGAACTACGTTATCGAGAAAGAAACCGAGAGGAACGAATTAAGTACTATAGGATATTAAGAGAACTAATCAAGCTCTATGGTAGTCAAGCTATAGTTTACATAGATGAATCTGGATTCGAAGCAATCCAGGCTTGTATTTATGCCTGGTCAAAAAAAGGAAAAAAAGTTTATGGAGATAGACAAGGAAAAAGGGGAGTCAGAGAAAATCTAGTAGCAGGGAGAAGAAAAGGAAAAAAAGATTTGATTGCGCCGATGGTTTTTACCGGGAGTTTGAATGCAGAAGGCTTTGAAGGATGGTTAAATTTATATTTGCTACTCTCCCTCGACATTCCATCAA
>NZ_CP019225.1:2392361-2421475 GCF_010222815.1 Synechocystis sp. CACIAM 05
TTGGCAATCCAGCCAAACCAAAATGAATTGTTTAGCCACTGTCTTAAACCAAGTCGAAGAAACAGGTTATGCTCACCATATTCAACGATTAATGGTTCTCAGCAACTTTGCCTTAATTGTTGGCGTTAATCCTCAAAAACTCCAAGACTGGTTCCATGCCGCTTTTATCGATGCCTACGACTGGGTAATGCAAACCAATGTGTTAGGAATGGGGCAGTTTGCAGATGGAGGAATATTAGCATCAAAACCCTATGCTTCTTCTGCTAACTACATTAATAAAATGAGTGATTATTGCCAACAATGCTCCTACAACCATAAAGCTAGAACTGGCAAGGATGCCTGTCCTTTTAATTATTTCTATTGGGATTTTCTTGCACGGCATCAAGAAAAATTACAACACACTGGACGGATGGGTCTTATTTTGGCCAACTTAAAACGCATTGAGCTAACCGAAATGTTGGCAATGCAAACTTTAGCTGAGAACTGGCGCCAGGCTCATTTAAACTCATAGTAGATTGCCAATCAAGGCACTCCGGGTAGTTCAAATAGGACTGAAAAATTGTTTAAAACTAAACTTTGTTTGGTAAAGGATAATGGGTTTTGAGCCAAGCCTCTTCCTGTTGGCGATCGCCTAGTTCTCCGTCTAAACAAGCGTTTAATAAATCAGTCAAAATTTGCTTAAATTGGGGCCCCGGTTTATAACCCAGCGCTTTGAGGTCGTGGCCAGTTAAAAATGGCGACACTTGGCATAGCTGGCTGAAATAAAGCCAAATTTGCTTTCGCAATAGCTTATCTCCCCTGGCGGCCACTAAAAATAAATTGGCACGGTCATAACCTTTCAACGTTTGGTAAATGACGCTGGACTTTGGAGATGCTGAGGAATTTAAACCCTTGGCGATCGCCGTTTCGATGGTTTCTAAGTTAGTTAATCCGTCAATGGTGGCCTTGGGTAACTGTAAGCCCGCCGCAATTTTTTCCCTTTCCTGGGGTGGTAAAGCCCCCAATAAAATACCTAGCCGTAGCAACCAATGTTCTAGGTTTCGCTCCGGGTCAAACCAGCGTAACCAGCGGGAGAGATAACGTACTTGCCACCATAATTGCTCTGTTAGCTTTAGCTCTGCATGAAGACATTTAAGCGCATCTAAATCCGCCAGTAACGTCAATGCCCCTTTCCAATAGGGGGCTTTGAGAATAATAGAAAGCTCCGCCTTTAAACGGGTAGTTAGGGCCGGAGTGGGATGCTCCGTTAGCCGCCAACGTTCATAGACTCCACTGGCGATCGCATAGCGGATATAGGTTTCCGTCTGGGGTTCCAGTTCAAAGCCGAGGCGCACCACAAACCGCACTGCTCGGTAAATGCGGGTGGGGTCTTCAATGAAACTATTGGCGTGGAGTACCCTCACCTGTTGGCTTTGCAGGTCGTTCATGCCGCCAAAAAAGTCTAATAATTTACCCGGATTGGGATTGGTTAAGCGAATAGAAAGGGCATTAATGGTAAAGTCCCGCCGGTATAGATCCTGGCGAATGGAACTAGCTTCCACTTCTGGGTTGGCCGCTGGATAGGGGTAAAACTCTGTGCGGGCAGTGGCAATGTCCACCCACAGGGAATCTAATTGGGAATCTTTATGCCAGAGCAACGCCGCCGTTTGAAATTCTCCATGGACCGATAACCTTGCGCCGGGATAGTTCCCCTGCAGAGCTTGGGCTAACTCAACCCCCGCCCCCACATCCGCCGTGGCATGGAAGCCATCCACCACCAAATCAATGTCTTGAAAAGTGATATTTTGATGTTTTTCTGCCCCCTGGGAATGGCGGAGCCACAAATCCCGCACAGCTCCCCCCACCAGATATAAATGCCAACCCCTAGTCTGGGCCTGTTGAGCGGCCGTAGTTAATAATTGCCAAGTGGCCGGTGGTAAATGGGTTTTTAGCAGTTGCAGTAGGCTACCCTGGCCAAAATTCTGATTAGGAGTGGTCGGGCGATCTCGCAAAGATCCGCTGCGCGGTGCGCCAAACCGTTCCGATTGTTCTTGTTTATCCTGCAATAATTGCCGTAACACATCGGTCCGGGTCACAATGCCCACTAATTTTTCCTGGTCCATAACTGGTAGGCGACCCACGTCATCGGCCACCATAATCGCTTCAATGCGGGGCAAGGGGGTGTCGGGGCCAATGGTTTTAACGTTGCGGGTCATATAACCTTTCACTGGGGCGTGGCTGAAACCGTGGTGCAGAGCTAAATCTAAATCCCGCCGGGAAATAATGCCCACCAATTTTTCCTCTTGATTCACCACCGTCAAACCGGAATGGCCGTAGCGAAACAAAACCCGTTGGGCCTGTTCAATGGTGGTGTGGGGTCGAATAGTCCGCACCGGAGAAGACATAAAATCCCTGGCCAATAGGGGTTTGGGAATTTGTTTTTGTAAAGCTTGATAAATTTCTGCCATTACGGTGGTTGGCTCAACATCCCGCAAATTAACCGCTGCCGCCTGGGCATGGCCCCCACCGCCATAGGGTTCCAACAATTGGGTTAAATCCGTATCGGGAATACGGGTGCGGCCAATGAGAGAAAAGCGTTGGTTATTAATTACTCCGGTTTTTCTTTGCTCTTCACCGCTTTTAATTTTATCTTTGCCTTTGTCGTAAACGTGACCCAGTAATAGAGCATCACATTCCGTCAGGGATAATAATCTTTCCGTCAAATGGGACAGCCCCGGAACAAAATTTTCTGTGGTTAAGAGCACTGAACCGAGCCAATAGCCCCGCACCATTTCCTTGTGGAGATTTTGCATCGCTTCCGCAAACAAAAATTGCAGAGGTGAGGGAAAGCCTGGGTCAGCGTATTCCGCAATCAAACGTAAATTAGCTCCCTGTTCCATTAACCAAGCTAGGGCTTTTACATCCCGCACTGTGGTTTGGGTAAAGGTCAAACTGCCGGTGTCCACATGGATACCCAGGGCCATTACCGACGCTTCCACCATGGAAAGACTTATATTTGTCCTTTGTAATTTCTCCACAATTAAAGTTGTACTGGCCCCCACCGCTTCCAGCTCCAAAATATCCGCTTCGATATCCCTAGGACTGTTGAGATGATGGTCATAAATAGCAACCTGTCGCAGATGGGGCAACGTTAACCAGTCCGCTGCTTTGCCCAGGCGATCGCCTTGTTGATTATCGACAATGTAGAGGGAACGAATTTTGTCGGGGTTGACGCTCCGCAGTTCAATGAGGGGAAATTCGTTACGATGGAGCGCTAAAAATTGCCGCACTGTGGGATGGGAACCACCAGTCAAGACAATGCGACTGCCGGGATGGAGTTTGGCTAGCCCCACCGCCGCCCCTAACACATCAAAGTCCGCCGTTTGATGGCAAAGAATTAAATCCATAGGTTTTCTAACAAACCTTGATTAAAGTTAGATATCAACATTACCCTTTGCCTCGAACGTATAGAGGGATTAATTCGACATTCCACTGGCAAAAGATAGCATCCCGGCAAGCCTTGAAACTGGTTAAAGATATCGGGTTAATTGGATGCGATAACGTTCCTTTTTGGTGACGGTAATTTCGCCTATTTCTAGCCTACCTTTCCCCCGATAGGTGACTAAATCTCCTGCTTTAAGGGCATAGCTCGACTGGGTGACGGGTTTCCAATTGACCTGCACATTACCCTGGGTGACAGCATCGGCCATTTTACTGCGGGACAAACCAAACCCTGCTGAAGCAATGGCATCTAAGCGCAGGGAAGCTTCTACCGTAGTCATTTCCTTAGTTTTAGGCGGGCGAATTTTTAACTCTTCCAGGGCGATCGCCTTAGCTTTAACGGGTACGGTACGCACCTGGGTTAAATGGAGGCCGATGAATTCCGCTACCTCCGGCACCACGATCGCCTGGGCTCCCCTTTCTCCCAACAGAATAATATCCCCCACTTTTTCCCTTACCAACCCGGTGCCCAACAAAGCCCCCAAAAAGTCCCGATGGCTAGCGGGGTCAAAGAGAAAGTTACCCGCCACATCCAATGCAGTGAGGGGTATCTGCTCCGTTTCTAATGGTATTTCTGCCCTAGCAATGGCCAGTCTCTGCCGTTCCGCTTGGGGATAGCCCCCCCAGGGTAAAAAATGTAATTCTGTGAGGGAACCAAAACGGGTTTGAATTTCCGCAATCAGGGGCGGCGCACAAAAATCCGTCACCACCACTTCCCAGGTACGCAGGGCTTGTTCCGCCTGGTCAATTACCCTGGCGATCGCCTCCCGGTCTGGGGCCCCCTTTAACAAAGCTTCTCTTGGTAACATCGAGCAACGGCATTAGCTAACAAATCATTGTGGCAACTTTGGTGACCGGTTTGTCAAGGAGCTACAATGCGCCTATGGTTTCGTCCCCCCTACCGTCCCATTCTTCAAACCCCGGCGATGACCCAATCAATTATCTTGGCAGAATTAAGCTCCTGGCTCCGGCGATCGGGACAAGCAATTTTATTGTTCGGCAACACTTCCTTTCAGCTTTTTACCGGCAAAATTGATGGGCGCAACACCACTCAACAATTGATGTTTGTTGGCCCCGCTTCCCTCCCCATTACTCTAATTACCGCTGCTGTCATTGGCATGATTTTCACCATCCAGGTAGCGAGAGAATTTTTAGCTTTTGGAGCAGGCAGTGCTGTGGGGGGGATTTTAATGTTGGCCCTGGGGCGGGAACTATGCCCAATCATGACAGCCGTGGTGGTGGCCGGGCGGGTTGGGTCAGCCTTTGCCGCCGAAATAGGTACCATGCGGGTGACAGAACAAATTGATGCCCTCTATATGCTCAACACTAACCCGGTGGAATATTTAGTCATTCCTCGACTGTTGGCCTGTTGCATTATGGTGCCCACTTTGAGTGTGCTGGCTTTAGTAACCGGCATGATGGGGGGGGCGGTAATTTCCGGCAACGTTTATGGCATTGCCAACCAGGTATTTTTTGAATCCATACAGACCTTTGTTACCCCCTGGGACATATTCTGCGGCCCCGTCAAGGGCATTGTGTTTGGAGTTTTAATTGCCATCATTGGTTGTAACTGGGGCTTGACCACCAGGGGCGGAGCCAAAGGAGTGGGGGAATCCACCACCGCCGCAGTGGTAACTTCTCTGTTAGCAATTTTTGTGAGTAATTTTCTGATGTCTTGGATTATGTTCCAGGGCAGTGGTTCTGGTGCTGTGCTAATGGGTAATTAGATAAGCACATTGATGATTTACTGGAGACCGGCTAAAAGCGACCAGTCCCAATGGGTAATCAAATTCTATGGCACTTTTCAAACACGCTCTCAGTCGCAAACCGGTTCCATCGCAGTTTGCCTAGCCGCCTGGATTAAAGCTTGGTAACTGGGCAGGGGCTGGAGGTCAACAAAAGCTGGTTCCCCTTCAATCAAGCCTAGATAGGTGCTCGGATACCATTCCAACACTTTCCCCAGGGCATAAACCGCATCCGGATAATTTTTTTGTAGTACTTGGCAAAGGGCAATTTCATACCAGCTATAGTCGTCATCCACTTCCACATCCAAAGCCCTGTGGTAGCAGGCGATCGCCCTTCCATAACGGTAGAGTTTTTGCCATAGTTCCCCCTGTCGAAACCAGGCCCAGTAATCATTGGGGCGGATTTCCAGGGATTTTTTATAGCATTGCAAAGCTTCGGCGTAATGGCCCCAACGGCGAAAACAGTCCGCCTGGCGGTACCAAGACCAAAAATCGTCCTGGCGAATGGTTAACGTCTGCCGAAAACTGGCGATCGCCGCTTCGTACTGGCCGGAGAGTCGGTAGGATTCCCCGAGACGATAGGTGGCCCAATAATCCTTAGGCAAATAATTTAAAGCCCGTTGAAAACAAGGGATAGCCTGGGCAAAATCATCAACTTCGTTGAGGTACACACAACCCTGGTCGTACCAAGCCCAGTAGTTTTCCGGTTGGATTTGGCAGGCGTTGTCATAACTTTCCGCCGCATCCCTGTAACGCCCCAAATGTTCTAGGGTAATGCCCCTTTTGTACCAAGCCCAATAATCCCCAGGATAATATTCCAAAGCCCGTTCGTAACTGAGGAGGGCATCGTTGTATTTCCCCTGTTGCCAGAGGGTATTGCCCTGTTGGTACCAGCCTTTGTAACTGTCGGGGCGGCACTCCAGGGGGTTAAAAATAGCAGTGCGAGATGAGTGGGAGGGCATGGGAACACGACCAGGGAAAATGGCAACCGTACACCAGTGGGAAAAAACGTCAGGCTGGCGGCCAACTGAAGAGACTTACCGCCGTGTTTAATTCACATACCAGAATTGTACAAACTCCTGGGGCGATCGCCGGATTTATCTATTTCCCTTGTCAGGATTAGATCACATTACTTAATTAACCAGCCAAACACTTCCCCCAAAGTTAAATCAATGACCTGGGCCAAGCTTAGCATCAGTAACTTTGATTCTATTTCGTCGAAAATTTCTGGCGATCGGCCGGGTTGGTAAACAAAAATAGATTGCTCTTTCGGATTAATCAACCAACCCATTTCAGTGCCATTATTCAAGCAAAATAAAATATTCTTTGCTACTTTTGTTTGACTTTGTTCAGGAGACAATATTTCAATCATCCAATTAGGCGGCAGGTAAAAGTTGTCGGCAATTTCCCCATTTTGATCACAGGGAATATTTTCCCAAGTAAAAACCGCAATATCAGGAACAATAGACCGATTTTCAAAACTGCAACGCAACTCTGTGAATGCCCAAGCAATTTTTTCCTTTTTCAAGGCTATGTTAATGGCAAATGACAATGCAGTTTGTAAAGTACTGTGTTTTCCTTTTGGTATAGGTTTGGCACTAACTTGCCCATCTCGATACTCTAGGGGCGGCTTCTCTTCCGGTAAGGCTATAAACTCATTCAGGGTTAGGTTTGCATTTCCTACTTTCAGCATTTTAGATTCGCCTCGACACTCCACCTATTCGCCGTTGAAACCCATTCTAACCCCTTTATCAAGTGCTCAAAAACTGGTCAGAATTACCCCTCATTGTATTTTTTTATAGAGATCAATAATAGTCTCTACCACCTCGGCAATGGTGAGGTTATCGGTAATAATTTCCACTGCATCCACTGCCTTTTGTAAAGGGGCGATCACCCTAGTGCTATCGAGGTGATCTCGGTGGGCAATATCCGCTTCCAATTGGGCTAAATCCACTGCTTGATTACCTTGGGCTTGAAAATCTTTGAGGCGACGGCGGGCCCGTTCCTGCACTGAAGCGGTGAGGAAAATTTTCAATTCCGCATTGGGAAAAACTTGGGTGCCAATGTCCCGACCTTCCGCCACAATTCCCCCTCGATCGCCATACTTCCTTTGCAGTTTTAGCAACTTGGCTCGAACGGCTCCCTGGGCGGCAATGGTGGAAACCAACTGGGTCACCGCTGGGGTGCGAATGGCATCACTGACATCCTGGCCATTAACCTTAACTCCAGTTAACTGGGGCGCAGGGCGGGGAATTAGTTCAATCTCCGCACTACTGGTTAGTTCCGCTACGGCGGGTTCATCTTGGGGGTCCATATCCTGGTCTAAAATCAGCCAAGCTAGGGCCCGGTACATGGCTCCAGTGTCTAAATAGGTCAGACCCAGGCGATCGGCTACCTGTCTGGTAACAGTGGATTTTCCCGCTCCAGCGGGGCCATCAATGGCAATAATGGGCAGTCGATGATTCAGTACAAGATTATCAATTAAACGGGTTTGCCCTACATAAGCGGAGATCGCCATTAAAACAGGATTTTGGTCCGGTAATGTTCCAGTGATGGGTTGCAGGGTGTCAGCTTCCACTAATTGCAGATATTGCACCTGGACAGCCGGTTCCGTGGCCAAAACGTCCTGGGCAGCAGTTAATAAAGCAGAAACTTGGCGATCGCCTTGGCGATATTGCTGCTGGGCGGCTTGCAAGCTGCGGTAAAGCACCGTGGCCTGCTCCCTTTCCTGATCGGTCAAATATTGATTGCGGGAACTCATGGCCAAACCCGATTCCTCGCGCACTGTGGCACAACTGCGGATAGTCACAGTTAAGTTCAAGTCCTGCACTAGGCGACGAATAATAGCCAATTGTTGGGCATCTTTGGCACCGAAATAAGCCACATCGGGATAAACAATGGTGAACAATTTAGTAACGATAGTAGCTACCCCCTGGAAATGGCCGGGACGATGGGCACCGCAGAGAGCTTCCGTCATGGCTGGAGGAGGCAGTACCGTAGTTTGATCCCCTTTGGCATCAATGCCCAAATCCGTCACCGTCGGGGCAAAAATTACCGCCACCCCCAAATATTCTGCCCATTGGCGATCGCCGTCCAAGTCCCGGGGATATTTTTCTAAATCCTCACCGGGGCCAAATTGCAGGGGATTAACAAAAATGGACAACACCACCAAATCCATTTCCGCCACCGCCCGTTTGAGCAGACTGCCATGGCCGGCGTGGAGAGATCCCATGGTGGGAACTAAGCCCACGGTTTTGCCTCGACCAGCTTGGCGGAGATAGGTTTGTAACCCTGCGATTGTGCGAAAAACCTGCACCATTACTTCTTTGTTATTCTTTGGATTGTGTGCAAACTATGGGGGTTATGGAGACCTGCTCCATGGCCGGAGTTTTATCGATATCCCAGACGAATTGCCCTGCTGCCCTAGACCCCCCGCCGCAAGTCTTCAATGATACAATGGAAGGCTGGAATTCCATCAACGGCGATCGTATGCAAAGACTCATCGAGGGACTACAAAAATTTCGAGAAGGTTATTTCTCTTCCCACCGTGACCTCTTTGAGCAACTTTCCCACGGCCAACATCCCCGCATTCTCTTCATCTGTTGTTCCGATTCCCGGGTGGACCCCAATTTAATCACCCAATCGGAAGTGGGCGACCTGTTTGTTATTCGCAACGCTGGCAATATTATTCCCCCCTATGGAGCAGCCAACGGTGGGGAAGGGGCGGCCATGGAATATGCCCTAGTGGCGCTGGAAATTAATCAGATCATCGTCTGTGGCCATTCCCACTGCGGAGCCATGAAAGGTCTGCTCAAACTCAACTCTCTCCAGGAAAAACTTCCTCTGGTATACGATTGGCTCAAACATACGGAAGCCACCCGCCGTCTAGTGTTGGATAACTACAGCCATCTGGAAGGGGAAGATTTGATTGAAGTTGCTGTGGCAGAAAATATTCTCACCCAACTCAAAAACCTCCAGACCTATCCCGCCATCCATTCCCGGTTACATCGGGGAGACCTTTCCCTCCACGGCTGGATTTATCGCATTGAAGAGGGTGAAGTACTGGCCTACGACGGTGTACTCCATGATTTTGTCGCCCCCCAAAGTCGCATCAATGCCCTGGAGCCGGAGGATGAGTACGCTCTCCATCCCAACTCACCCCTGATTTCCTACGATGCGTTTAAGGTTCCCGGCAAGGAACGTCCTGGTCGTGAGAAAGCAACAGAATCCCCAGCTCCTCAACTGTCTCCTTTACCTGGTTTTGGCCATTTGCCCAGGGAACAGGCGGAGCGCATTTATCGAGGCTCCCGTTAGACTGGGTTAAACCCCATTGCAACCTTTGTCGGATAAACGCAAACAATGCCAATTTTAGGTAGGAATTGACCGGGTGCTGAATTCACTAATTGCTGACTTTAGGATTATTTTTGAGCGAGATCCCGCTGCCCGCAATTGGTTAGAGGTGCTGTTTTGTTATCCTGGCTTGCAAGCTTTACTAATACATAGATTTTCTCATCGTCTTTACACTCTCGGGCTACCTTTCTTTCCTCGCCTAATGTCCCACCTTGCCCGCTTTTTCACCGGCATTGAAATCCATCCAGGGGCCCAGATTGGCCAGGGCGTGTTCATTGACCATGGCATGGGGGTAGTGATCGGTGAAACGGCGATCGTGGGGGACTATTCTTTGATTTACCAAGGGGTAACTCTGGGGGGCACAGGAAAAGAAAGTGGCAAGCGTCACCCGACCCTGGGGGAAAATGTGGTGGTGGGAGCTGGTGCTAAGGTATTGGGTAACATTGCCATCGGTGATAATGTCCGCATTGGGGCGGGGTCAGTGGTGTTACGGGACGTGCCAGCAGATTTTACGGTGGTGGGGGTGCCAGGGCGCATGGTGCATCCTTCCGGGGAAAGGGTTAATCCTTTGGAACATGGTAAGTTACCAGATTCGGAGGGCAAAGTAATTCGCCTATTATTAGAAAGAATTGAATTACTAGAGCAACAGGTGGCCACCTTACAACAGCAACAATCGGAACAGGCCTGGGAATCGGATTATCGCTCCTGCTCTGAAACTGACCGGGAACCGGTGCTCTGTCGCCTTGGCGATCGCGAAATTGAAGAATTTTTGGGGGGCACCCTCTGATATTCTCCCGGTAGCCATAACTGGGATGGGATGTGGAGGGGCATAGGAGGTGACTATTTGTTGGTTCACTTAGGAATTTTGGACAGAACTTTGGTGGTTAACCACACACTGCCGCCAAACTTGCCCAATTTTGCTTCGAAGGAATTTTCTGGGGTTGGTGTTGCGGGAAAAGCCTTGGCGATCGCCTTTTTTTGTCCTCAATTTTTGGCCGGATGTTTTTTCCTGTTTAATAAAATCTTTCTAATTGTCTTAAGATGTGAACGCAAGGCCGTCCTCAAGGGCGGGGTTTCAGACCCATTTTTTCGATGAATAACCAACAACTTTGGCAACGTTATCAAGATTGGCTTTATTACCATGGTGGCCTCGATTTTTACCTGGATGTGAGCCGTATGGGATTTAGTGATGCTTTGGTAGAAGATTTGCAACCCAAGTTTGCCAAAGCTTTTCAAGATATGGTGGCGCTGGAAAAAGGGGCGATCGCCAACCCAGACGAACAAAGGATGGTGGGGCATTACTGGCTACGCAACCCGGCCCTGGCCCCCAACGATGCCATCCGGGCTGAAATCACCGAACCCCTACAGCAAATTAAGGCCTTTGCCGCCGATGTTCATCAAGGGACAATTAAACCCCCCACTGCCGCTAAATTTACTGATCTATTGGCGATCGGCATTGGTGGTTCGGCTCTAGGCCCCCAATTTGTGGCCCAGGCCTTGGCCCCCGATTTCCCTCCCTTGGCGATTCACTTCATCGATAACTCTGACCCCGACGGCATTGACCGGGTGCTGAACTGCTTAAAAGCCCAAGACAAACTAAAAAGTACCTTAGTAATCACCACCAGTAAATCCGGCGGCACCCCCGAACCCCGCAATGGTCTGGCGGAAACGAAGGCAGTATTTGAAGCCCAGGGCCTGCATTTTGCCGATTATGCGGTGGCGGTGACCATGCCCGGCAGTAAACTTTCCCAGCAGGCCCAGACGGAACAATGGTTACAAGCTTTTCCCATGCAGGATTGGGTGGGGGGTAGAACCTCTGAGTTATCGGCGGTGGGACTATTGCCGGCCGCTCTCCAAGGCATTGACATTCAGGCCATGCTCGACGGGGCTAAAACAATGGATGAAGCCACTAGGGTGAGGGAATTGAGACAAAATCCAGCGGCTCTATTGGCGTTAGCTTGGTATTACGCCGGGGATGGCCAAGGGAAAAAAGACATGGTGATTCTCCCCTATAAAGATCGGCTGTTGTTATTTAGTCGCTATTTGCAACAGTTGGTTATGGAATCCCTCGGTAAAGAGCGGGATTTGGATGGCAATGTGGTCCACCAGGGCATTGCAGTCTATGGCAATAAGGGTTCTACGGATCAACATGCCTACGTCCAGCAGTTGCGGGATGGGGTGCCCAACTTTTTTGCCACTTTCATTGAGGTATTGCACGATCGCCAAGGGCCATCCCTAGAGTTGGAGCCGGGGGTCACCAGTGGGGATTATTTATCGGGATTTTTGCAGGGCACCAGGCAAGCGCTATTTGAAAATCAACGGGACTCCATCACTGTCACCATTCCCCAGGTGGACGCTACCAGCGTTGGGGCTTTGATTGCCCTATATGAAAGAGCAGTGAGTTTTTATGGTTCCTTGGTGAACGTCAACGCCTACCATCAACCGGGGGTAGAAGCGGGGAAAAAGGCCGCCGCCTCGATTTTGGAACTCCAGAAGGCGATTCTCTCTACCCTACAAAATGAATCCGGGCCCATTGCCCTAGAAGCGTTGGCCACCAAAGTGCAAGCCCCAGAACAGGTGGAAACGGTGTATAAAATAGTCCGCCATTTAGCCGCCAATGACCGGGGCGTGACCCTCCAGGGCGATCGCCAATTTCCCCAACGGCTGCAAATCCAGTGGCGGAGTTAAGACAGATTAATCCTCAATTGTTAATAGTGGACCAGGTAATCGCGGCTGAATTCAGAAGCAATTCGGTTCCTGGTCAATGGCAACGTGTTATAAAAAGAAAAGTTTGTTTACCTGAGTATTAATTCCTAGGCACGGCAAACCTTGGCCGCTTTATAGCCCATGAATCCATAAACAAAATCTGTCCGACCTTCCATTTGGAGATAAACCTTTATAAATGACTGCCACGATTCCCCCGTTGACACCAACGGTAACGCCCAGCAATCCCGATCGCCCGATTGCGGATCTCAAACTACAAGACATCATTAAAACCCTGCCCAAGGAATGCTTCGAGAAAAAAGCGAGCAAAGCCTGGGCTTCTGTTTTGATTACCCTAGGGGCGATCGCCGTGGGCTATTTGGGCATTATTTATCTGCCCTGGTACTGCTTGCCCATTACCTGGATCTGGACAGGGACAGCCTTAACGGGGGCCTTCGTTGTCGGCCATGACTGTGGCCATCGCTCCTTTGCTAAAAAACGCTGGGTCAATGATTTAGTGGGACATATCGCTTTTGCTCCCCTCATCTACCCTTTCCATAGCTGGCGCCTACTCCACGACCACCATCACCTCCACACCAACAAAATTGAGGTTGATAACGCCTGGGATCCCTGGAGTGTGGAAGCTTTCCAAGCCAGCCCGGCGATCGTCCGGCTTTTTTATCGGGCCATCCGGGGTCCCTTCTGGTGGACTGGTTCCATTTTCCATTGGAGCTTAATGCACTTCAAACTTTCCAACTTTGCCCAAAGGGACGGCAATAAAGTCAAATTATCCATTGCCGTTGTCTTCCTGTTTGCGGCGATCGCCTTTCCTGCCCTAATTATCACCACAGGGGTGTGGGGTTTCGTCAAATTTTGGCTAATGCCCTGGTTGGTGTATCACTTTTGGATGAGCACTTTTACCATTGTGCACCACACCATTCCCGAAATTCGTTTCCGTCCCGCCGCCGATTGGAGCGCTGCCGAAGCCCAGTTAAATGGTACTGTTCACTGCGATTATCCCCGTTGGGTGGAAGTGCTCTGCCATGACATCAACGTCCATATTCCCCACCACCTCTCCGTTGCTATCCCTTCCTATAACCTACGACTAGCCCACGGAAGTTTAAAAGAAAACTGGGGACCTTTTCTTTACGAGCGCACCTTTAACTGGCAATTAATGCAACAAATTAGTGGGCAATGTCATTTATATGACCCCGAACATGGCTACCGCACCTTCGACTCCCTGAAAAAAGTTTAATACTGGGATAACTAGTAATTTTTGACCCATGATTGGTCAGTAATTAACTTTGACTGATCCCCAGGGAGAGAAATACCAGATCACAAATTAACTATCTTGGAATGCGGCCATCGAGCTGTATTCCTTTTTTCTTTTCTTGGTGAGGAAAAAAACTTTCTAAGTGGGCAGATGGGAGCGGTTCAGACTAGAAAGATCCACTCGGCCAAAATGAATGCTAAACGCAACCTGCATATTCTCCAAGGTTTTCACTAGCCAAGGTACCCCTTCCCGGGCCACCGACTCATAATGATTAAACAAAATTGAAAAACGTTTTTCCAAATAAGGCTTAACCTTGGAGCAGAAAAGCACAATTTTTAGCAATACGCCAATGGTCTTCTTCACACCAATATTGGAAATTAGATCAATAAAGACATAGTGATCAGGATTTTTGCTACCCTCCACCACCAAAAAGTTGAGCAACTGACTAGAAGTCCGCATCATTAAAAATTCCGTGGGCTTCTGTTGATTGCACTCTGGATAGGCATTTTGGAATAGATCAAATAATTTCTTATCAAAACTTCCTTGTTTGTAATTATTCTGTAGGGAGCCCCGGATATATTCGTAAAGTTCATCCTTAAAAGTGCCAAAAGATTGGGTATAGGCCACATGGTTACGAAAACTTTTGGAAAGGGACCGGTAACTCTGGCCGTTTTCCACGGAACCAACAAAATGTTTGAGGGCACTGTTTAGATCCCGATCACTCAGTAGGGTGGGATTTTGCACAGGCTTGATCAATTCCTTATCCGGCAAGATGAGTCCGGCTTTATTAGTTCTGGCCATGCGCACCCGGTAGGTGACGTACTGGGAAAGGTTAATTTCAAACTTACGCTCATTTTGAGCTTTGATGCGGTGGATAGTTTGGCGATGTTCCCGACTGCTGTCATCCCCCATAAGACAATAATCGTACAGATAGGTATAGCGGTGGATAAGGGTGCCGACGGAGCTAGATTTCGTTTCAAACTTGGTGCTGACAACGCTGGCCAATCTTTTCAAGCGGACAAATTGTTCGCTCAAGGTAAAGTTTTTAACTAGTTGGCGGATGTTACCTTTTGTATTACCCCCGGGGCTGATGTTAGCCACGGCTTTTTCCACCATATTTACCAGCTGGGGAATGGAACGCTGGGTTTGGGGAGAAAGTTGCCAATAGTTGATCAGAATATAGCAACAACGATTAAAAAAATAGTTAAATTCTTCGGTATTATTTTTAACTCTAATTACTTTTTCTAAGTGGGTAGAAACTTGTCCTTGGGAACTGCCCTGTCCGCTCAAAAAAAGATTACCCATTACTTCCAATACCCGTTCCCCTTCCACCGACTGGACCAAGTCGAGCAGATAATCATAAATTGCCTGCTCGTCATTCATTTTGTAGGGGTCGCTAGCCTGGGGATGGTTATAGTTCACAGTGGTAACCCTCTTTGGGGAAAAGGGGGCAAATTGGGAGCAGGAAAAATCGATAATGAAAACGAAATCATGAGATAAGGTCAAAGACACCCTGGGCCTTTAATCAGGCACCGCTGTGGATGGTAAGATACACCCTGGTTCCATTGGAATAAAACTAGAGTGTTTTTACTGGTCATTACTGGCTTCTGATTTTTCTATATCTATTTCTCCTCCAATGTAAGTGATGCAAGCACCCATGGGAAGTGATCTAGATCACAGATAAAAATTGCAAATGACCTAACATTCCTGAGTCAATTCTAACTCAGTTTTCCTCCGCCATATTTTTTACTCCTATTCTTTCCCATGAACTCCAAACTTTCCCTATTTGACATCCGTACATTCCTAGAAAGTTGTCTATTGTCTGTTACCAATCTTTCCGAGGATATACGGATAAATAATATTTGCACCGATACAAGATCTTTGGTGTCAGGGGACCTATTTCTTGCCTTGCGGGGGGAAAGTTTTGATGGCTATAGTTTCATTCCCCAGGCCTTGACGGCGGGGGCGATCGCCGTGGTGACGGATCGGCCAGTGGAGGGATTAGGGGAGACGGTGGCCCAATTTTTAGTGGAAGATACTTTGGTGGCCTATCAACACATCGCAGCGGGATGGCGACAACGGTTTACCATTCCCATCATCGGGGTAACCGGTTCTGTGGGTAAGACCACCACCAAAGAATTAATTGCGGCGGTGTTGTCCCAGTTTGGCAATGTGCATAAAACCAGAGCTAATTACAACAATGAAATTGGGGTGCCGAAAACTTTGTTGGAACTATCCCCAGACCATGATTTTGCCATTGTGGAAATGGCCATGCGGGGTCGGGGGCAAATTGCTCTTTTGGCGGATATTGCCAAGCCCACCATCGGTTTAATTACTAACGTTGGCACTGCCCACATTGGTCTTTTAGGCTCGGAGTTGGCGATCGCCGAAGCCAAGTGTGAATTACTAGCCCACCAACCGCCCGAGAGCACCGCCATTCTCAATCGGGATAATGCTTTGTTAATGGAGACAGCCCAACGGTTTTGGCAGGGAAAAACCATTACCTATGGCCTAGAAGGGGGAGATGTGCACGGGACAGTGGATGGGGAAAATTTAATCCTTGATGGAGTTAGTTTGCCTTTGCCCCTAGCCGGTATCCACAATGCCTCTAATTACCTAGCGGCGATCGCCGTGGCCCAATGTTTAGGGTTGGACTGGCAGCGGTTACAGTCGGGGCTGACGGTGGAGTTACCCAAGGGGCGGGCCCGTCGTTACCAATGGGGCCAGGACGTGGTTCTATTGGATGAAACCTATAACGCTGGCTTGGAATCCATGTTGGCATCCTTGGATTTATTGGCCAATACCCCTGGGAAGCGACGTTTAGCAGTGCTGGGGGCGATGAAGGAACTGGGAGATTATGGCCCGACATTTCACCAACGGGTGGGGGCCAAAGTGAAAGCCCTAGGTTTAGACGGTCTTTTCCTATTAGCCAATGATCCCAATACCGATGCCATTGCCGCCGGGGCTAACGGTGTGGAGACCCAATCCTTCAGCGATGGGCCTAGTTTAGTGGCGGCCCTAAAAACTACCCTCCAACCAGGCGATCGCCTCCTGTTTAAAGCATCCAATTCCGTCGGTCTAGGGGCTGTGGTCAGTCAGTTGTTAGCAGAAAATCCCACTTCTTAAAGAGGCAAGGCTTGAGTCAGTTAAAAATGAGGTTAATCCAACTCCGGCGGGATCAATAGGTGTGGGGTTGGTTGGCAGTGGCATCCAACAAATGGCCTAAAACCAGATGGTTAAGAACATGGCTAAAAACGTCTATCCAAACCAATCTGCCCTTATCCCTTCAGAGGGTTTTGAGGTAATTTAATAAATCCGCCATCTCCTGGGGATTGGGTTCAAACTGGGGCATCGGAGGAGTTTGGCCACTCACCACCTGGTGAATGATGTGGCTCTGCGATCGCCGTTGGGATACCCCCCAAAGACTGGGGCCAATGTAACCGTCAGCTTGGATGCCATGGCAAACCACGCAGTTAGCTTGAAAAATGGCCCGACCCCTATCCGCATCTCCTTTGAGAGCGAGTACCTGGCTCACATAGGGGTCAAAGTTCATAAAACTAAACAAAGCCACTGCCAATATCACCAGGGAAACAATGCCTGCCATAATCCACATCCCGGTGGGGGAAGCATTTACCGTGGCAACAGTTGGACTTTTTTCGATTACAGGGGCCATGGGTTAAGAACGATTGGTCAAGGTGGCCAGAACCACCACTCAGAAACTTAATCTAACTTAATCTATTGTATTGATACTGGGCATTCCTGTCTTTGCTCAGTCCCAGACTGAAGTCTGGATTAACCCTGTTGACAAACTAAAACTCCCCCGATACCGATACCCAGAATTTTCCTAGGTCGGGGGGGGAGCATTGACAAAAATCTATCCAGCTCGGCCCCCAATGGATCAGCAAGGGCCCACCGGCTTATAGGGGAGCAACTTGCACTTCCACCGTAGCGATGACTTCGGGGTGCAGTTTGATTTGGGCTTGGTAAAAACCAGTTTTGTTGATTTCCGGCAGACTGATGCCCCGGCGATCAAGACTTTGGTTGGTAGCCGCTTCCACTGCATCGGCCACTTCCTGGGTGGTAACGGTACCAAAAATAGCTTCCGCTTCCCCTACTTGTTTTTTGATCACAAACCGACCGATGGTTTCCAAGGCGACTTTACGGGCTTCGGCCGCATCTTTTTCTGCTTTAAGCCGTTCGAGTTCCTTGAGCCTTCTTTGTTCCACCTGACGCAAAATACCAGGGGTGGCCACTACTCCCAGGCCCTTGGGAATCAGATAGTTCCGGGCATAACCGGGGGCCACTTCCACCAAATCACCAGTGAAACCTAATTTATTGATAGTTTCGTTTAAAACGACCTTGACTCGCTTTGCCATAACCGTAATTTTTCCAATATGAAGTTTGTTTAGTTTGTGGGGCAATTCACAAACCTCCATCTTAACCTTTAGGGGGAATCCCGCCAAAGTTGGCGATCGCCTAGGAGAAGTTGGTTAACCTTTGGTGGGGAAAAATGGAGGGAAAGACAAAGTGACTCTGTTACCATAGGGGACGGCCCTCCGCAACCAGATGCCAATGTCTAGTTTGATTCCTCTTTTCCGCCAACATTACCCCCAGGGCAGTTTATGTTGTGACCTGCTCGAAATTGACCGGGGACTATACATCGTTCAAGCTAGCATTACCCTGGATGGAGTTGTGGTGGCCAGCGCATTAGCAGCCCAGTCTCCCCTGGAGGACGCTGAGGATTTAGCCAAGGAAAGGGCGATCGCCAGCTTGGATTTAACCCATATTTCATCAACAGTCCCACAGTCTTCCCCAACAGCCATTGTTGAGGATATGGAAGCGAAGCCATCGCCCCCACCTTCCTCCCCTAAAAAAGAAAGTAAATCTCCGAAGCAGAACCATAAAGTTGTTACTCCCCCCGCCATTGTCAATCCGACACCGGTAACTCCTGCGCATCCCCCTACTCCCGTTGTTGAAAAGTCGCCGGAAGTTGAGGCGATCTCCGCCCCTGAGCCAACTTTAACCTCCGCGCCTATTTCCTTTCCCACCAGTCCTGACCCAGTGTTGCCTTTGGAGGAACCAACCCCAGCCCCGGCAATGGTCAATAGCACCTTTAATCAACCGGAAGAGTCCGCTCCTATTGACTCCGAACTTCAACTCGACTTTGGGACCCCAGAATTACCCCTCGCTGTTGAAGCTAAACCAGATTCGCCTGAACCGGATATGGCGGTCTCCGGAGCAACAGAACTGCCCGCAGGACCCATGGACTTTTCGGAAATTATTGCCCGCAGTAATCTAGAGCTAAAACGATTGGGTTGGACCAGTGAACAGGGTCGCAATTATCTGCTGCAAACCTACGGCAAGCGTTCCCGTCAGTTGTTATCCGACGAGCAGTTAATCGAGTTCCTTGCTTACCTGGAACAACAGCCAGACCCGAATTAATCAATCAATCCTGTTTTTTGTTTTTGTCCCAGGGCTAGTAAAAACAAATTCCTGGGACATTTCAAACTCACTTAACTGGCTAGGACTTTTTCCGTTTGCGGGGCTGTGGCCGTTGGAGTGGGAACTGTGGCCTCCACTTTTTCTTGCTGCTGACGGCTGAGATAATCCCGCAATTGTTCACCAATTTCCTGGCGGACAATTTCCCGGTATTGGAGAAAATGTTCGTTGTGGGCACAAAGGGTGATGTAGTGCTCAAACACAGCGGGGTTATGGCGCAAAATACCGAAAGCATGGTGCCAAAAGCGGAATCTGGTATCCCGTTTAATGCCCTGCCGCCAAATAACAATCGCCAAAGCCTTTAAGTCCACTAAGTTAGGGAGTTTGAAAGCAGTCTTGCATTTCGGTGCCCCCAGCTTGAGGAAACAACGGTAATTGCGGTCTAGGTAACCGTGGGGATCATATAACTCCCAGAAAGCCTCCACATACTCATTGGCAATGTCTTCCAAGGGGCGGGTGGGAATGAAATTCATCAACGTGGTTTGGTTGATGTTGCCCTTACTCTCATCCAGCAGGCGATTTTCCCGTTTCAGTCGATGCCATAGAGCTGTGTTGGGTAAAGCCTGGAGCATGGCAAACGTGGTGGTGGGGATGGCCGTCTGTTCCGCAAAACGGACAATGCGATCACCAGCGCCCTGTTTTTCACCGTCAAAACCGATGATGAAGCCCGCCATGGGTCTGAGGCCCGCTTTGATAATCTTATCGACGGAGTCCGCCAGAGAATTACGGGTATTTTGGAATTTTTTGGTGAATTCTAAACTCTCTTCATCGGGGGTTTCAATACCCAAAAAGACCGCATCGAAATAGCACTCCACCATCAAATCCATTAATTCCTGGTCATCGGCCAAATCCACCGAGGCTTCAGTGTTGAATCTAAAGGGATATTGATGTTCTTCCTGCCAAATTTTCAGTTCCCTGAGCAGCAATTTAACGTTGCGCTTATTGCCGATGAAGTTGTCATCCACCATAAACACCGATCGCCGCCAACCCAACTCGTAAAGGTAGTCCAATTCCCGTAGTAACTGAGCTGGTTCCTTGGTGCGGGGCTTACGGCCGTAGAGGACAATGATGTCGCAAAATTCACACTGGAAGGGACAACCCCGGGAAAACTGTACCGACATGGAATCGTAAGCATCCAATTCCAATAGGTCATAGCGGGGAATGGGGGTGGTGGTAACGTCGGGTTTTTCTTGGGCCCGGATAATACCTGCTGTTTCCCCCCGCTCCAACGCTTCCACAAATAGGGGTAGGGTAATTTCCCCTTCATCCAAAATCAAAAAGTCTGCTCCGGCATTCTGCACTTCATGGGGCACCGACGTGGCAAAAGGGCCCCCCACTGCGACCAATTTACCGTGGGCCTTAGCTTCCTTGATGTTTTCCACCATGTCATCCCGCTGGACAATCATGCCCGAAATAATCACCACTTCCGCCCAGTCCCACTCCGCTTCAGTCACATTGCGGACATTGCGGTCCACCAGCTTAAACTCCCATTCTTGGGGGAGAATACCCGCCACGGTGATCAACCCGAGGGGAGGCAATAAAACCTTCCGACCCACTAGCTCCAGAATTTTTTCGTAGGACCAGAAAGTAGGGGGAAACAACGGATAGATTAATAGGGCGCGCATGGCTTCTCGCTAAGGGAAGATTTATGTTAGAAAATCTAGGGATTGATTAGGTATGGGCTCAACTTTAGCTAAAGCTAGCACACCCTTGCCAGGAAGTCCCCGAAAGCCAGAACGTTGGCATAGATAAATCCTATGGTTAACCATGGTTATCCCCTAGGCAGCTCCATCTTATCCATAGCTATGGCTATGTTGGGAGCATTGTCATTGATTTTTCCCCTGCCCCTGTTAACCCAAGATATCGTTGACAGTGAGCGTTCCCTGCCCTTGCTGGGGGACCATCCCCTGGAAGAAAGGTTAATTGATGGCATGGATGAGGGGATCAAAAAAAATTATCGGGGGGCGATCGCCATTTTTACGGAATTGATTTTGCTAGATCCTAGCTATGCTGATGCCTATTTTAATCGGGGTATTGCCAGGGCCAAGATAGCGGATTACCAGGGGGCGATCGCCGACCACAGCCAGGCCATTACCCTAAACCCCCAATTGGCCGAAGCCTACAAAGCTAGGGGGAAAATTTACTGGCAATTAGGAGAGCAAGCCCAAGCCATTGCTGACCTAGAAGCGGCCCTAGCCCTTTTCTCTGACCAGGAAAATCTTGTGAGCCAACGGGAAGCCTGGGAACAACTACAAACATGGCGCAGTAATCCTTAAATAGGCCCCAAAATTTCTTCTCAACTTCTCCGACAGTTTCCCAAGCCCGCCGATTAACTTTTATTTACCCTTGCCTACGCCCTAGTTTCACTGAATTTTGCCGATCTTTTTGTCGATTTGAGGGACAGCTTTTGCCCACAAATTTGTATATTCACCCTGGGTTCATGACCATTAACTTGAGTTAAACAAAGTTAAGTTTTATGGCATTTTTTTTTCCTCCCAAATAGCCTTGCTAAGATGGCGGGAAAGCTGGGTTGCTAGTCCCGTGGTGGCTTTTTTATCGAGTACAAGGTAAGCATAAATACCTAAATATGAGACATTTTTGCGACGCTTGGATTGAAGAATGGTGTGAAGCCAATGGTTGGACAGATTTGTTCATGGAAAGACTCAATTATTATTGGGCTTTTCCCCCTGGAGCTGTCATGCCGGAGCCCATTCCTGGCAAAATTCTCCGGGCAATTAAACTAGAAAAAGGTCTTTGCGAAGAAGAAAAAGCTTGGTTAACCGCTGCTGTGGCTGTTTCTGCTTTGGCGATCGGTTCTGCTTTTCTGCTTAGAAATCCCATGCCCGTAGTACTGGCTTTTGCTTTTGACGCTGTAACAGCGGGGCGTTTAGAGATGGAAGAAATTTAAAAAATTTGAGAAGATTAATCCATTACCTGCGATATCAAACACTCTGATTGGAGCAACTAAGCAACATTTATGGCTGATTCCATCACCCCAGACTCCAATGAACACAATTATGCTGAGCTGGCTCAACAATGCCAGAATTTGGCCAGCCAAGTCCAGAGCCTCAGCCAACGGGTGGAAAATCTGGAAAGCAAACTGACCTTAATCCCGGACATTGAGCGCTATGGTAGGTTGCAGGAATGCTTAATTGCGGGGGATTTTAAGACAGCGGACCACGAAACCACCCGCATTATTCTCGAAACCCTCAATCGTAATCGGGATAACCTCAGCCCAGAAACTTTATCTGCTTTGCCCTGTACAGTTTTAACGGTAATTGATCGCCTGTGGCGTACCTACAGCGAAGATCGTTTTGGCTTTAGTCGGCAATTGGAAGCCTACCAAAAAGTGGGGGGCACCACTGATACCTTACGTACCCAGGACCGGAAAGTGATGGGAGCCTTTGCCCAGGAAGTGGGTTGGGTGCAGGAAGGAAAGGTTCGTTTTGAAGAATATGACCAATGGGATTTTTCCCTTAATGCTCCGGTGGGCAGTTTCCCCGCCATTTGGTGGAAGTCTCCCTATGGTTTGAAAATGGTGACTTTTTTCTTCATTCGTTTGTTTGAATGTAACGGCTAGCCCGATACCCTAACTACAGTTTTTTAAGGCTTCGATATCAGCCCCGGCAATTTTGTCCAGATTGCGGGTAATTTTCTCTATGTCCCAATCCCACCAAGCAATGGTTAACAAAGCTTGAACTACTTCGTCCTTAAAACGTTGACGGATAGGACGGGCGGGATTTCCCCCCACAATGGTGTAGGGTGCCACATGGTTAGTGACAACGGCTTTGGCGGCAATAATGGCCCCGTCTCCCACCTTTATTCCGGGCATAATTACCGCTTCGTACCCAATCCACACATCATTGCCAATGACTGTATCTCCCTTATGGGGCGGCTCTTCTTCCGCTTCTGCTGTTTGCCAACCATTAGCAAAAATTGCAAAGGGATAGGTGGAAAATCCTTCCATGGCATGGTTAGCCCCATTCATAATAAATTTTACATCCCGGGCTAGGGCGCAGAATTTGCCAATGATCAGGCGATCGCCAACGAAGGGAAAATGGTACAGAACATTGCGCTCAAAGTTTTCTGAATCTTCGGGATCGTCGTAATAGGTGTAATCACCAATAATTATGTTGGGGTTAGAAACAGTATTTTTAATAAAGCAAATCTGGGGAAATCCCGCCATGGGATGCTTATTTTGGGGATCTGGGCCGTACATTATTTGTCACCCGTAACGGTTCTGGAGTCATGTCTATTTCTCTATTCTTACTCTAGGAATTAAACTCCCATTTCTGCCAAGTCTGTCAAAGTTTCCTGGGCCGCCTCTTCGTCCACAATGCTAATGGCAAAGCCCACATGGACAATCACATAATCCCCTACCTTAACCTCGGGTACGTAGGCAAGGCTAATGGTTTTAATGATGCCCCCAAAGCTAACCTTTCCCGTCAGCAACAGGGGATCGGAGTTGGGCATTAAACTGACAACCTGGCCAGGTAGGGCTAGACACATGGGAGGAAAGGGAGGAGGAATTGGCAAATAAGTCAGTGGAGCTTTGAGAAAAACCAAACCTAGGCCATGGTTCAACTTTAACCCAACAGCAAAGTTCCCATTTGGGCCACCAACTGATGGGTGACGGGCAAACTGTCAATCACCATGGCCAGGCAGAGCAACATTAGGTAAAAAATGGAGAACTTGAACAATCCCCTAGCCAAATCCCGATCGCCGGGGGCCTGTTTGAGTTGCCAAGCTTTAACCAGAAATTGTCCCCCCAACATAATGGCGATCGCCAGATAAAGTATGCCCAACTGGTGCAGAGGATAAACTAGCAGCAAACTGAAAGGCACCACCAACAGTGAGTAGTACCAGATTTGGCTAACGGTTTTTTCCTCCCCCGCAATTACTGGCAACATGGGGACATTCACCTGGGCATAATCATCCTTGATCATCAAAGCCAGGGCCCAAAAGTGGGGGGGAGTCCAAAGAAAAATTAGCGCAAACAGTACCCAGGGAGTCCAGCTTAAATCCCCCGTAACAGCGGCCCAGCCCACCAAGGGGGGAATGGAACCCGCAGCCCCACCGATGACAATGTTTTGGGCCGTGTGTCGTTTCAGCCAATGGGTATAGACCAACATGTAAAAGACAATGCCGGATAATGCTAGGCAACCGCTTAGTACATTGACAAAGGTGGCCAAAAGAGCGAACGAAAGTACTCCTAAGACTAGGGCGAAAATCAACGCATGGCGGGGTTGCACTTTTCCGGCTGGGATGGGTCGGGTCCTGGTGCGGAGCATTTCATAGTCAATGTCTTGGTCGTAAATACAGTTCAGGGTTTGGGCTGAAGCGGCTGCAAGGGTTCCTCCCAGCAGAGTGATCAGCAATTTGGGTAAATCCACCCGACCTTCCGAGGCAATCCACATGGAAGCAGCGGTGGTAATCAGCAAGAGGGGGATAATTCTCGGTTTGGTTAACTGATAATAACTTTTGCACACCGCCCCCATGGAATCGTGTTGGCGATGGATTTTTGTCGAAGTAACCATAGAGAATCAAAAGAAAGGGTAAGCAGGGGGGAGATCAAAAATTTTTCCTGAATTTTAAGCGAGTATTCCCCAACTGGACAAAAAATGGCAGTTAGTTTAACCGCAACGGCAGAAATTTCCCTCCCTAGGGAGACTTAAAGATTTTTATCATCAGGATGTAATGGGGGCCGTCGGTCGATGGTCCCGCACCGCCAAAACGGCGATCGCCAATAGGGTAGCCCAGAGACAAATTCCCACTGTATGGTGGGCTACGGTTAGGGGTTCAATTTGTAAATGGAGCTTTAGCGTAGCAACTCCCAATAGGATCTGTCCCCCCAAAAGGGCTAGGGACCCATTGCCCAACTGGCGCAAAAAGGGATTTAGGGCCGGAGTGCGCCTGGTACACCAAAAAGTCAGTCCCACCCCCAACACCGTCGGTAACACCCCCAACAGATGACTGTGCAACACTTGGCAAAATTGTGTGCCGGCGATCGCCAAGCACTGATGGGCCGCCCACTGGGAACCCACCAATCCCCCCAGTAAACATTGCAGATAAATGATGGTGGTGCTAGCCAGGGCCACTGGCCTTAACTTGCCGGCCGTTTGATTACTTTGGTAGGGCATCAGGCAGAGACCAATGATCACCAAAGAACCCAAAAAAGCCATGGCTGTGCCCAAATGGGCCGTCACAATATCAAACCGTAGCAGTTCGATCACTGTCAGCCCCCCCAACAATCCCTGCACCAAGATCAACGCCAGGGAGCCTAAGGTAGCCCAGGGTAACCACTTGGGTAGAACCCGACGAAACCACCAGCTCAAGCCCACCAAAATCAGGGTACTAAAACCAATCAACGCGGCATCCAAGCGATGGAACCATTCCAAAAATACCTGTAAATTCATTTGTTGACTGGGAACCCACTGACCATAACATAGAGGCCAGTCAGGACAGGCCAACCCTGCATTCATCACCCTGGTGGCACTGCCTACCGCCATCAATAACACTGTGGCAATGACAATTTTCCATACCAGCCGACGGATCCAGACTTCAACCTGGACAAAGGCTTGGGGTTGACTTTGGGAGCGAATGGCATTGGGGAGAATAGACTCAGCCATGGTTTTGATCTGCAACCTCAACGATGGGGGCAAGGGCGGGGAGAAAAACCCCAGTCACCGTCAGATTCTAACCAACACTCTCCCCAGGGGAAAGAAAACTTGGCTACAGCATCAATATTCTTTAGATTTACTTCAGATTTCCCTGCCCTAGGCGATTGATTTAGTTGGGATCGGGAAAATTTGGTATTTAACCGGTTACATGTAGTTGCGTGGAGGTGAGCAATACACTTAAGCCATTTTGTCTGGTGAATTAAATTTGAAGTTATTCTTGTGGCTATCATGGGAGTAATTGCTTCCCATCACAGCTATGGATAGACCCAGTTCCTTTTTCGTTGTAGATTCTGAAGGTTCTCAAATACTTAGGGAAATTTGCATTATTAATCACTGTGGGGAAGTGGTATATGAAGCATTGGTGGATGAAGTCTTAGCAGATCGAGCACAGGGTTTAAAAGTTTTTCCTCTGAAACAGGTGTTGGAAAATTTTTGGCGCATCACCCATGGGCATTTAGTCATTTTCCATTATGCTGACCATGACTGCCGTGTCTTACGAAATAGCTGTTTGCAGGTGGGCATTCCTTGGCGGCTAATAAGCACCCAATGTACTATTGAGTTGGCCAAGGAAAAATATCCCGGCCTAAGCAGTTACTCTTTGGAGTTTTTGAGCAAAAAATTTTTCTTAAAGGTTGAAGGCAAATATTTCAACCAAGAATCGGCGCACCGCGCTCGCTACGATGCCCTTTTCACCCACCAGTTATACAATTTTTTACAAGATTGCAACGGCTTTTCCAAATCAATGAATATTGGCATTAATCCTTTTTCTTCCAGTAGAGTTGACACTCCTTTTCAGGAACACGTTGATGCAAAAGCTATTTATCAACAACAATTTGAACAACTGAAGGCAATCATTAAGGAAGTCAGACAGGATAAAAATCGACAATCTAAGGGTGTAGTAGTGACAGGGATTCCTGGATCAGGGAAAACCCACCTGATGATGCGGCTCACCAAGGAAATTTTACAGATAAACCGAGTATTATTCATACGCCACCCCAACAATCAAGAATCAATCATTTACCATATTTACAGCCGCATTTTAGAATCGTTCATTTATCAAATTCCCGGCACTAGTTATAGTCAGCTAGAGTTTTTGCTGGCCCATAGTTTTACTAAATTAATTAGCCAAATGAAAAATATTCGGCTGACCCAAAAAGATCAACACATAGTCGATATTGCCCAGCAAAACCCCTTAAATATTTATCAGCTACTAGGGACGGAAGGAACAGATAAGAAACGGGATTACTGGGATCACATTGAAAAAAGAGCCAGTGAATGGTGGACAGAGCACTATGGTATTGGAGGAAATAGCCCTGAAATTATTAAGGGAATTATCAAATTTTGTCGCTATACAGAACGTTATCGTCAACAGACCACTGCACGTTGGTTGGCCGGACAAGAATTGAGTGAAGAAGATTTAATGTTATTGGGTTTGAGTAATTGGCACGAAAACCTGGGTAAGGAGGGCTTTTCCCTGGAAGCAATTTCAGTTTTCAGTAAATTATCCTTGTTGGACGAGCCGTTAGTAATGGTATTTGATCAATTGGAAGTGCTGGGTTTACCCAAAAACCAGAGCTTATTAATTGGCTTCGGCGAAGCGCTTAAGGAAATTTTTACCCATGTGCCCAACTGTTTGGTTATCCTAAACCTTTTTCCAGATCGGTGGCAATATTTTCAGTCCCATTGGGATTCTTCCGTGGTGGAAAGGGTAGGGCAATATCACATTAATCTTGACCGTCCAGACGATCAATTGATGGGTCAGGTGTTGATGACCAAGGCTGATGCAGTAGGGGTTAAGCTCACGGATATATTTAGTGAGCAAGAAATTACCTCCCTTTTGCGCTCACCGTCAATTCGTCACTTGATCAATAATGCTTCCAAACTTTATTCTGCTAAGGCCAATGGCTCTGGCATCATCCCTCAAAATTTCGACCTTGGTAACAAAAATCTTGATTTTGAGCAAAGATTAAATTTACTGGAAAATGGATTAAGTGATTTGCAAGCAAAAATTTACGATATTGGCTTGACTTTAACAAACTTTTTTGCTCCTACAAGCCAGAATGTAAGCAAAGCATTAATTGGCAATCCCGTGGGGAAAACTAATCAAAATAATGAAATTGACGCTGATTTTAATTTCAATTTTTTCATTACAGAAAATCAGTCGCAACAATCGCTAGAAATACAGGTAAAAGATTTCTTCTGCCAAAATCGTGAAATCTTAAAAGATGATTATCAAAAACTACAAATAATCACTGAATCCGATGATATTGGCAAACTAAAAATTATTTTGGAAGCCCTTAACTCAATACACTCTTTCAAAACTGATTTTCTTAGTCTGGGCAGAAAAAGGTTACCAGAACATATCTTGATTCGTACCGCTAAAGCCTCAACAGTCATCGCATTTTTGCACCGCGATGGTAGTCAATTTACCAACTATATTAAGAACTTTAATCAATTGGTGTCATTGGAGAAGAGGCATCAATTTCACCTCTGGCGAGATCGACGGCAAAAGGCTATCACCGGCAAAGTTGGCCGGGAAGAAATTGAAAAACTCAATAATTCTGCCAACGGACAATTTCAATTTATGGAAGAGCGGGAACGGGTGGACTTTGAGCTGTTGTATTTGTTGATCACAGCAATTTATAACCAAGACATAGATCTGGAAATATGTCAGGCTTGGCCGATCGCCTGTGGGGAATTAAGGCATAACTGGCTGGTTCAACTGTTGGACCATGGTTGAATCCCGGCGATGGGAACCGAAATTTTTTTCTAGCCTTTAAGGCTATAGACACGCTGCCATTGCTCTTCTGTGACCCGAAAGTTGGTGCTGTTGGGAGCCCGAATAACCAGTAAATCTCGCAAAATCCGGTCCTGTTTGAGTTCGTGGCGGCGGAGGGGTTGCCCCAACAATTTGCGTAGGAATCTGAGTTGTACCCTCGGTTTATCCAACTTAGCTTGGTCAGACATTAGCCAATATTGCCCATCGGGTAGCTCTGGGTAAATTTCCGGCGGCTTAGTTACTTCGGCAATGGCATAAATCCCCGCTTCCGGCCCGGCCATCCAGATCAAAGCCCGATCGCCAACTTGAATTTCTTTGCTATAACGGGTCACCAACCAGGGCAATTCCTCTTGCTCCTCAATGGCTTGAAGAATGCGATAGTACTTAGGATTGCCTTGAAATAACCAGTAGGCCATGGTGGGGTCGCAAATCAGAACAACTGCGGTGGGAACTGGGCCGGGGGAATAAAATTATCCCTCTTTCATCAGACTGAGGGAATTAGAATGGAGATAAAAGGCTGAAAAGCGCGGAGGGAGAATGACAAAGACAAGAGAGGCGAAAAAGACAGTACGTTGTGTAGACACATATAGTGAACTGTATAAAGA